>CANIFM010000105.1 GCA_947466955.1 Bacteroidota bacterium | reverse complement strand
CTTTCTTCTAAAAAGCGCATTAATCCCCACGGAGTTTCATTGGAAACACCAATATTGCGTATTTTCCCTTGACGAATTAACCCTTGTAAACATTCCAACACCGATTGAAAGTTGTCTTCCCAAGCATCTTCTTGTACTTTAAATCCAAGCGAACCAAACATATTTGATTTGCGCTCAGGCCAATGCAATTGATATAAATCGATGTAATCTGTTTGAAGGCGTTGCAAACTTTGCTCTAATGCAAACGTGATGCTTTTTGGTGAAAAATCATTATTATCACGCATGTATGTGAAGTTTGGATTGGGTCCAGCGATTTTTGTAGCCAAAATTATATTTTCTCTATTTCCTGTTTTTTTGAACCATGTTCCAATGATTTTTTCAGTGCTTCCATACGTTTCTTTTCGTGCTGGAACTGAATACATTTCGGCAGTATCAAAAAAATTGATGCCGTTTTCAAATGCATAATCCATTTGAGAATGCCCCTCGGCTTCTGTATTTTGTTCTCCAAAAGTCATAGTTCCAAGACAAATTTTACTAATTTTTGTTTCGGTATTTGGTATAGTGGTGTATTTCATAGTTAAGGGGAAAGTTATAATGTTACAATTAGGTAAAGTAAAAAGGTTCAAAGTATAACTCTGAACCTTTGAATTTTTTCACTTTGAACCTTGTTACAAATCATTCAACATTTTAGAAATTTCATCTAATTTAGGTGTCAAAATAATTTCAATTCTACGGTTTTTAGCTTTGCCTTCGGGAGTATCATTGCTCATTAACGGTGCAAATTCGCCTCTTCCCGCAGCAGTTAAATTCTCTTTTTTAACAGCCTTGTTTTCTGATAAAATGTTCACAATTGCCGTGGCTCTTTTTGTAGAAAGATCCCAATTGTTTTCAATTTGACCAACAGCACCGCCAAATTTGTCATTGTCTGTATGACCTTCAATCAAAACAGCGATGTCTGGATTTTGCGCCAAAACGGTTCCAACAGCAACTACTGCTTTTTTACCTTCTGAACCCACAGCCCAACTTCCTGATTCAAAAAGCAACTTGTTTTCCATAGAAACATATACTTTTCCGTCTCTTTGATTTACAGTAAGCCCTTTCCCTTCAAAGGCTTTCAATGATTTTGTCAAGGCGTCTTTCAGTTTTTTCATTGCCGCTTCTTTAGCTGCCATGATGCTTTCCAATTCATTTACTCGGTCGGTACCTTTTTTCAAATCGGCACTTAACTTGTTCAAACGTTCTTTTTCGGCAGCCAATGCTTTTTCTTTCGCTTCTAATTGTGCTAATAATTCACGGTTTTTAGCCATGTTTTCTTTCAAAGATTGATCGCTATTTTTCTCCAAAGCATTATAAGATGCTTGTAACGTTTTCAGATTTTTATCTGCTGCAGCAAAATCAATTGCCAATTTATCTCGTTCGGCTTTGGTTTTATCATAATCAGCTTTCAAAGTAGCAAAGTCTAAATCGAGTTTGCTTTTAGCTTTGGTAATGCTGTCATTTAAATCGGCATTTCTTCTGTTTTCCTTTTTTAAATCAGCAAATTTTGTTTCTAATTCGTTAAAAACTTTCTTAGACACACACGATGTTGCTAAAGTTAAAACTACTATTCCTAATGCAATTTTTTTAATCATTTTAAATATTTAAAGGGTTAAAATTATTCTAATTCTACTAAAACGGGACAATGGTCGGAATGTTTTGCTTCTGGCAAAATTAAGGCTCTTTTGAGTTTGTCTTTCAAGGTTTCGCTTACCAAACAATAATCAATTCTCCAGCCCTTATTGTTGCCACGAGAACCCGCTCTGTAACTCCACCAACTGTATTGATCGGGTTGCTTGTTAAAAAATCGGAAGCTATCAATGAATCCGTTTTTCATAAATGTGTCCAACCAAGCGCGTTCTTCAGGTAAAAAACCTGAAACTTTTGCGTTGCGAATTGGATCGTGAATATCAATTGCCTGATGGCAAATGTTGTAATCTCCACAAATCACCAAATTTGGAAAGTCCTTTTTCAAGGTGTCGATATAATTTTGAAAGTCGTCCATAAACATAAATTTATGATCCAAACGGTCACTATTTGTTCCTGATGGCAAATACAAACTCATCACTGAAACACCATCAAAATCTACACGAAGATTCCGTCCTTCAAAATCCATGTGTGCAATTCCTGTTCCAAAAACGACATTGTTGGGTTTTATTTTCGACAAAACAGCCACGCCACTATATCCTTTTTTTGTTGCGGGATAATAGTATTGATAGGGGTAACCTGCCTTTTCAATATCGGAAACTGGCACTTGATCTTCGGAAGCTTTTATCTCCTGAAGGCAAATTACATCTGGATTTGCATGTTGCAACCAATCAATAAAACCTTTGGTAATGGCGGCTCGAATTCCATTTACATTATAGGAAATAATTTTCATTATTATATTTCAAATTTATATTCCCAAAAGTAATAAAAAACTTGAACGTACAATACAGAAAATACAAAGAAAATCGAAACTTATTTTCATTGGTAACACGAGAATTTTCCTATCTTTGTTTTTCGTTTTAAATAAAAATTATAAATGGGTTTAGTTACAGCAAAGGAAGTTGCCAAAGCAATAAATACTGATAAGTACGGAGTTTTCGGTACTTTTTCAGGTTGGTTACTGATGAAGGCTTTAAAAATATCAACCCTAAACAAAGTGTACGATAGAAACAAGCATTTGGAAGATGTCCCGTTTTTAAATGCCATTTTAGATGATTTAGAAATTAAATTTGAAATTCCCGAAGAAGATTTAAAACGTTTGCCAAAAGAAGGTGCTTATATTACCATTTCAAATCATCCTTTGGGCGGAATTGACGGCGTTTTATTATTGAAATTAATGCTCGAAAGAGAACCTAATTTCAAGATAATAGCTAATTTTCTTTTGCATAGAATTGAACCCCTAAAAAAATATATAATGCCCGTGAATCCTTTTGAAAACCACAAAGATGTCAAATCTAGCGTGGTAGGAATTAAGGAAACATTGCGTCATTTGAGAGATGGAAAACCTTTGGGAATGTTTCCTGCTGGTGAAGTTTCTACCTATAAAGATGGAAAATTAATGGTTGACAAACCTTGGGAAGAAGGCGCAATAAAAGTTATCAGAAAAGCACAAGTTCCTGTTGTTCCAATTTATTTTCATGCTAAAAACAGCAAATTATTTTACTTTTTATCCAAGATTGATGATACACTGCGAACTGCAAAATTGCCTTCGGAATTGTTTTCTCAAAAGGACAGGGTTATTAAAGTTCGTATTGGGAAACCAATTTCTGTAAACGAGCAAAACGAGCATACAACTATTGAAGAATATTCGGAATTTTTGCGACGTAAAACCTATATGTTGGCAAAACCATTTCAAAAAGAAACGCCTTTTTTACCAACAACAAATTTAAAACTCCCTAAAAAAGGACCTAAACAAATTGTAACTGGCGCAAGTCAAGAAAACATGATTTTGGAAGTTGATGCTTTGCGAAGTTCGGATTGCCGATTATTGCAAAGTAAAAATTACGAAGTGTTTTTTGCCGAAGCTTCTAAAATTCCTAGTATTCTTCATGAAATTGGGCGTTTACGAGAAATCACTTTTAGAGAAGTTGGCGAAGGAACAAATGAATCCATCGACATTGACAAATACGATAAATATTACCATCACATGTTTTTGTGGGACGAAGATGCCAAAAAAATTGCGGGTGCTTATAGAATGGGATTGGGTTCAGAAATTTATCCAAAATATGGAATTGAAGGATTCTATTTGAACGAACTTTTTCGTTTTGAACCCGAATTACACGATATGATGCACAAATCTATCGAAATGGGTCGTGCTTTTATAATTAAAGAATACCAGCAAAAACCAATGCCACTTTTCTTGCTTTGGAAAGGGATTATTCACACAACATTGCGATTTCCAGAGCATAAATTCTTGCTTGGCGGCGTGAGTATTAGCAACCAATTTTCAGATTTTTCAAAATCATTGATGATTGAATTTATGAAATCTAATTTCTACGATCCTTATATTGCGCAATATATTCATCCAAAAAAGGCATTTAAAGTAAAATTAAAAGATGCCGATAAGGACTTTGTTTTCAACGAGGCAGAATCTGATTTGAATAAATTTGACAAAATAATTGATGAATTGGAGCCTGGAAATTTGCGATTACCTGTTTTAATTAAAAAATATATCAAGCAAAATGCTCGTGTAGTTGCCTTCAACGTTGACCCTTTATTTAATAATGCTGTTGATGGATTAATGTATATTAGGATTTCCGATATTCCAGATAGCACCGTAAAGCCTGTAATGGAGGAATTCCAAGCAGAACTAGAACGTAAATTAGCCGAAAAGGGAGAAGTTTAAAAATGTAAAACTACATTTTGCGTTTATTATCTCAGAAAACCCTGAAGCAATTTGAGTATTTTTCTTTTGGGCGTGCCCTCGTTTAGAACTTTTTTTCGAACTACAACATTTTTCGTAAACTCGGTCGGGCATTCCGCTGCAATCTTTGCTCCACTTCGTTCCACAAAGGATTTCCGCTACATTCCCTCACGCAAAACAGACAACTTAGATCGTTAGATTTTAGACTTCAAATATTTTCAAAAAACAATTATCCATCACTACATTCCCGTCCAGTCACCCTTTCCTTTTGATTGCTTCGTGCCTCGCAATGACAGGCTGGGGATAGGAAACCTTTTATTTTTCTCTATTTCAATAATCCGTCCAATTGCTCTTGAAGTTTTGGCGACGAAGGTCTTGCCGCATCAGCACTAACCACTTTTCCAGTTGGGTCAATCAATATAAATCTTGGAATACTATTGATACTGAAACTTTTAATAAAATCGGAGTTCCAATCTTTATCAGCAAACAATTGAACGCCACCCAATTGTTTCTCTTCAACGAATTTTTTCCATTTTTCAAAATCTTTTTGAACATCAACAGAAATACTCACAAAAGCAATATTTTTTCCTTCATATTTTTCTTCCACTTTCTTCAAAAAAGGTATTTCAGCACGACAAGGTCCGCACCAAGTTGCCCAAACGTCAATGTAAACATACTTTCCTTTGAAATCTGAAAGTTTCGTGTTTCCACCTTTAAAATTCAAATAATCAAAAGGCGAAGCCATAGAACTATTGAGTTGTAGCTTTTTTTGAGCTTCCGCATAATACGCTTTCATTCCAACTTTTGTAGCTTCAATTTTCTTTTTTTGCAACGCTACAAATGCAGCATCCAAATTACCGCTTTCTAATTTCAACAAATCAGCTTTGCATTTTTCATCCAACTGAGTATTAAAATCAGCTTCTTTTAAAGCAAAAAAAGTATCAAAATCCATTTTGCTTTCTGAAATTGTAGCTTGTGCCAAATAATTATTTTCATTGGCACCAACACCTGAATACACAATAGATTCATCAAATACTTTCGCATCCATTTTCAAAGTCAAATCATATCCGCTTTTCAAATATAATTCGGTAAATTCAACTCCGTCAAACATCTGATACAACCCTTCTTTTATATGTAAAGTATCTTTAAAAACGCCGTCTTTATTGATTTGGATTTTTTTATACACTTTTCTATCGTCTTGAATAGAAATAAAATCACCGTTTTTATTGGCAATTTCAGCTTGAAAGCTAACGTAGTTTTTTGTTTGGGCTTTAGACGCAAAAGAAGCTGCCAAAACCATTCCGATAATAAAGACTCTTTTCATAATTATTTGGATTTTGATTAAGTACCAAATATAGGTTTTTATAACTTTCAAAATAAATTTTTACCGTAAAACCTTAATCAAAAAACAAAATAGTATTTTTGCAGTCTAAAATTTCAATAATGTATAGAAGTCATACTTGTGGCGAATTAAACGCTGCTCATATTAATACGGAAGTTACACTTGCGGGTTGGGTTCAAAAATCACGTGATAAAGGATTTATGAATTGGGTAGATTTACGCGATCGTTATGGCGTTACCCAATTACTATTTGACGAAAGTCGTAGCAATAAAGTAGTTTTTGAACTCGCTAAAACCCTTGGTCGTGAATTTGTAATTCAAGTAAAAGGAACCGTTATTGAGCGGGAATCCAAAAATTCAAATATGAAAACGGGCGATATTGAAATTTTAGTTTCAGAAATGACTATTTTAAATGCCGCTCTGACACCGCCTTTCACAATTGAAGATGAAACCGATGGCGGCGAAGACATCAGAATGAAATACCGCTATTTGGATATTCGTAGAAATCCTGTGAAAAATAACTTGCTTTTTCGTCATAAAGTGGCAATGGAAGTGCGTAAATACCTTTCAGATTTAGATTTCTGCGAAGTTGAAACGCCTTATTTAATTAAGTCAACCCCAGAAGGAGCAAGAGATTTTGTGGTTCCAAGCCGAATGAATGCGGGACAATTTTATGCGTTGCCACAATCGCCACAAACCTTCAAACAATTATTGATGGTAGGTGGAATGGACAAATATTTCCAAATCGTGAAATGTTTCCGTGACGAGGATTTGCGCGCCGACAGACAACCAGAATTCACACAAATAGATTGTGAAATGGCATTTGTAGAACAAGAAGATATTTTGAATGTTTTCGAAGGATTAACACGTCATTTATTGAAAGAAATTAAAGGCATTGAAGTAGATAAATTCCCAAGAATTACCTACGATTATGCAATGAAAACCTACGGAAATGACAAACCAGATATTCGTTTCGGAATGGAGTTTTGCCCCCTAACCCCCGAAGGGGGAACATTTGAACCTGCAGGTTTTCCCGTTTTTGATGCGGCAGAATTAGTAGTTGGAATAAATGTTGAAGGTTGCGCAGAATACACCAGAAAGCAAATAGACGATTTAATTGATTATATCAAAAGACCGCAAATTGGCGCTACAGGCTTGGTTTGGGTGAAATATAACGCCGATGGAACATTAAAATCTTCGGTTGATAAATTCTATTCTGAAGAAGTTTTAAAAACTTGGGCAGATAAAATGAATGCAAAACCAAACGACTTAATGTTAGTTCTTTCCGGTCCAGCCGATAAAACAAGAACGCAACTTTCCGTTTTACGAATGGAATTGGCAACACGTTTAGGATTGAGAAATCCCGCAGAATTTGCCCCATTATGGGTTGTAGATTTCCCATTATTAGAATTTGAAGAAGAAACGTGTCGTTACCACGCAATGCACCATCCGTTCACCTCGCCAAAACCAGAAGACATGCATTTGTTGGAAACCAATCCAGGAAAAGTGCGCGCCAATGCCTACGATATGGTGTTGAACGGAAACGAAATTGGCGGTGGTTCAATCAGAATTCACGACAAAGCAACGCAACAATTAATGTTCAAATATTTAGGATTCACCGAAGAAGGCGCCAAAGAACAATTTGGTTTCTTGATGGACGCCTTTCAATTTGGCGCGCCACCACACGGCGGATTGGCTTTTGGATTGGACAGATTGGTTGCCATTTTGGGCGGACAAGAAACCATCCGAGATTTTATCGCCTTCCCAAAAAACAATTCAGGTCGCGATGTAATGATCGATGCGCCGTCAATTATCGATGAAACGCAGTTAAACGAGTTGCACATCCAATTGGATTTAAAATAATAGCATAAGAATACGCCTCATTTTATTAAGAATTGGGGCGTATTTATTTTTATATAAAGATTACAAACCATTAAAAAGCCATTATGAATCGTATTTATCTTTTTCTCATTATAGTGTTCTTTAGTTCTTGTTCAAAAAATTATTTATTTAATAGAGATCAAATATTGATTTCTAAAAAAATGGATGATATAAAAGATACTGACCAAGGGGTGAGAAATTTTTCTATGTTAATGCAAAACAGATACCATCTAAGAACCTTATATAGTGTTCATGACAGTTTAGATTTGGCTGGTGTTAAAATAGAAGAGGCTGTAAAATATGATTTTTTAAAAATACCTTCAATCGAAAAGCAAATTCAAAAATTGTCTCCTAATTTACAAGAGGAATATGCGTCATTTAACCGAAGGCAAGATAAAATAATTCACACTATAGATAGTTTAAATGCGGATTGTATTTATAAAATGATAAAAAAATATGGCTATCCGTCTTTCGACAATAGAAAGTGGACAAAAACACCAAAAAATGGATTCGCCTATGTAATGACTCATATTAATTATAAGAGTGAAACAGGAAAGAAAATACTTAAAAAAATGATAACTGAGTATATAAATGGTAGAGTTGACGAAGGAGAAATGCAACAATTTTTGTGGCATGTTAATGGCAGAAAAGGGGGTTATCCATACAATTATGTTATAAATATTGAGGAATGGAAGAGGAAAATTAAAGATTTGTAGTTTCAATTATTGGAACTGAAATTGATTTTCAAAAAAGGTAATATGTTTATTCTTGAATGAATCTCTAAATCCACAGTCGATAAAAATCAGTTAAACGAGCTGCATTTAAAATTAGATAATGTGTAATTCATCGATGAAATGTGCTCGAAAACGTTGAATATCAATATTTTTGAAAAAAAAACTCACACAAATGATTTTCGTATTACAATAAAGTTTACATTTGTCTCATTATAAATTATTATTATTTTTACAATGCGTACAGGTACAGTTAAATTTTTCAATGAATCAAAAGGTTACGGATTCATTACAGACGAAGAAACAGGAAAAGACATTTTTGTGCATGCTTCAGGAATCAGAGCGGAAGAATTACGCGAAGGTGACAGAGTTAGTTACGAAGAAGAAGAAGGAAGAAAAGGTAAAGTTGCTGCACAAGTTGCAGTACTTGAAGACTAAAAATATATATATTTTTGTTACCTAAAGTGTAAACGTTCCGGATCATTTCGGAACGTTTTTTTTTGGATTACCCTCAAATATTTTGTCGAAATAACAAAATTCTGCCATAGAATTATCTGACAAATTAAAAATAGCTTGACAAATTCCAAACCAAGCGTTATTTATAATCAATAAAAATTAGAAAAATATATCGATATAGTTGTAACGAATTTTTATTTTTTCGTTGCGAAATCAATTATTGAAAGTTATCTTTGCGGGTAAAATCAAAGGTTAAAAACAATTACTATGCAATCAAGTTTATCCAGTTATTTTCCAATACTAATGCAAATGCTTTTAGCGGTTGGATTTGTTGTAGGAACAATCATAGTTTCGGGGAAATTAGGCCCTAAAAGATCGTCGGTATCAAAAGATAAAAATTTTGAATGCGGAATAGAATCTGTTGGAAATGCACGTATTCCTTTTTCGGTAAAATATTTCTTGGTTGCCATATTATTCG
>CANIFM010000104.1 GCA_947466955.1 Bacteroidota bacterium | reverse complement strand
TTGTTTTCATACATTTTGTTTAAGTTAAAAATTTGTTTTTTGCTTATATTTATACTTCGAATAATAAATTTAAGAAAAAATTATCATTTTCAAAATAATAAATTTATTTTTTGTTACGAAAACGTAATAGTGTTGAAAAGTTTATGATTCATTCTCATTTTTAAGCTTAAATTTACAAATAATTAAAATTAAAATTAGCTTTAGTAAGAAATATTTATTTATCGGTTTTATATGAGAAAAAAAATCACACTCAAACAGATTGCAAGGGAACTTGATGTTTCCATTTCTACAGTTTCTAAATCGCTTAGAAACAGCATGGAAATCAGTGAAGATACGCGTCAAAAAGTTCAAGCTTTCGCGAAATTTTACAATTACAAGCCCAACAATATTGCACTCAGTTTAAAAAATAGAAAAACCAAAACTATTTGCATCATAATCCCAGAGATTATACATCACTTTTTTACTACAATTATTAGTGGGATAGAACATGTTGCGAATGAAAACGGGTATAATGTTATTATTTGCCTTTCGGACGAATCTTTTGACAAGGAAGTAATCAACATGGAAACGCTTGCCAATGGAAATATTGATGGGTTTATAATGTCACTTTCTAAAGAAACACAACAAAAAAAGGACTTTCATCATATTACAGAAGTTATAAATCAAGGAATGCCTGTTGTTATGTTTGATAGAATTACAAACGATATTCTCTGCGATAAAGTTATCATTGACGATCATTTGGCCGCTTTCAATGCTACACAATTTCTAATTGATAAAGGATTGAAAAAAATTGCATTAATCACCACTGTTGATTATGTAAGTGTAGGAAAATTACGAACTGATGGCTATAAAAAAGCATTAAAAAACAATGATATAAAATTGGACGAAAGTTTGATTATTCGGATTGAAGACACAGAACATTTTGAAGATTCTATCGAAAATTTATTAAAAACAAAATCCGTTGATGCCATTTTTGCAGTAAATGAATTATTTGCCGTAACCGCTATTAAAGTGGCAGCCCGTTTGGGAATTAAAATCCCTGATGACTTATCCATAATTGGATTTACTGATGGATTAATATCCAAATATTCTTCGCCAAGCATTACAACTGTTGGACAAAACGGCATAAAAATGGGGGCTAAAGCCGCTAAAATGCTAATTGAAAGATTAGAAATGGAAGAAATTGAAAATGAAGATGGAGAAATTGAGGAGCACTATAAAACAGAGGTTATTGAAACGGAACTTGTAGAACGAGAATCAACAAAATAAATTAAAATTATCTAAAAAAAGTTTCGCACCAAAAAAAATTATATATTTACAACCGATTATCAACGCTTATATTTTTACTTCGAAAATTTAAATTAAGTTTTGATAAGCATCGCGCTTATCGTTCAAATCTTTAAAAAACGATAATGGAAAAGCGTAAATTAAGTTTCTGGGAAATTTGGAACATGAGTTTCGGATTCTTAGGAATACAATTTGGTTTTGCTCTACAAGGAGGATTCATGTCACGAATTTTTCAAACTTTAGGAGCAGATAAAGATGCAATCCCGTTACTGTGGGTTGCAGCACCTCTAACAGGCTTGATAATTCAACCGATAATTGGATATTTGTCAGATAATACTTGGCATCCAAAATTTGGAAGACGAAAACCGTATTTTTTGCTTGGTGCAATTTTGAGTTCATTAGCATTGCTTTTTGTTCCAAATTCGCCAACTCTTTGGGTTGCTACGGGATTATTATGGGTTTTAGACGCTTCTATCAATATTAGTATGGAGCCGTTTCGCGCACTTGTTGCCGACAAACTTCCTAATTCTCAAAGATCGTACGGATTTGTAATGCAAACCCTTATCATTGGAATTGGAACTTGGATTGCCAGTAATTTACCGTGGATTGTAAACCAATTTGGAGTTTCAAATGAAGCAGCAGCTGGCGTTTTGCCAATGTCTGTAAAAGTGGCTTTCGCAATTGGTGCATTTGTATTTATTACCAGTATTTTATTTACAATTTTCACAACCAAAGAATATCCGCCAGAAGATATTGCCGTTTTTGAAGAAGAAAAAAAACAATCTAATTTTTTTACAGATATTTCATTAAGTGTTAAAGAAATGCCGTCAACAATGAAGAAACTTGGACTCGTTCAATTTTTCAGTTGGTTTGCATTTTTTACAATGTGGAGTATGGCAACGCCTGCATTAACCGAACACGTTTTTAAAGCACCTGCCCCTATCGAAAAAAATTATGATTTATCAAATGCCGATCAAGCTGCTGCATTTAATGTTGAAAATACCAAGTACCAAGATGCTGCAAATTTAGTAGGTTCTTCAATGGGAATTTACGGATTGTCATCAATGGCTTTCGCATTATTATTGACATTTTACACGGCAAAGAAAAAAATTAATAGAAAATACATTCATTTACTTTCTTTAATTTTAGGTGGAATTGGATTTATTATGATGTTTTATGCAACTCCCGAAACATTACTTTATTCCTTTATTCTAATCGGAATTTCGTGGGGAAGTATTTTATCAATGCCTTATGCGATGCTTTCGAGTTCCGTAGATCCAAAGAAAATGGGGACAATGATGGGTTTATTCAATATGTTCATCGTTATTCCACAAATAATTGCTGCCTTGGGCGGAATCAATTTTCTTTACAAATTAATTGGAAATGACACCATTCATTCTATGACGTTGGCAGGAATTTCATTGCTTCTTGGAGGAATTAGCACGCTTTTAATAACGGATAAAAACGCCATTACAGATTAAAACTTACAATGAATAAAAAAGCATTTATTTTCGACCTTGATGGCGTAATTGTTGACACAGCCAAATATCATTTTATCGCTTGGCAAAAAATTGCAACAGCACTTGGAATCGAATTTACATTAGAACATAATGAACAATTAAAAGGAGTTAGCCGCGTGCGTTCCCTTGAATTGATATTGGAATTAGGAAAAATAACCGCTTCTCAAGAAGACAAAAACAAATGGCTGATTCAAAAAAATGAAAACTATTTGTCCTATTTAGTTGATATGGATGAAAGTGAATTATTGCCAGGAATTCTTCCAATATTAAAATATTTAAAAGAGAATAACCAAAAAATTGCTTTAGGTTCTGCCAGTAAAAACGCAAGACCGATTTTAGAAAAAACAGGAATACTTCATTATTTTGATGCAATTGTTGACGGAAATGATGTTTCAAATGCAAAACCAGATCCCGAAGTATTTTTGCAAGCCGCAAAGTTATTAGGAATAAGTAATGAAAATTCAATTGTATTTGAAGATTCTGTTGCAGGAATTCAAGCTGCAAATACTGCAAAAATGACAAGTATCGGAATTGGGGAAAATAAAATTCTCTTTGAAGCCGATTTCATTTTTGAAGATTTTACTCATATAGATAAAGAATTTATCGAGAAGTTAATTAATTAAAAGATTCAATGATTGAATAATTAAAAAATATAGAAATAGAATCTTTAAATTTTTAATTTTTCAATCTTTAAATATAAAAAGAATGAACCAAGATTATATAAAGCCAAATAGTTGGTCAATTATAGAAGAAGGATTTGACAAAGAAAGCGTGAAATCATCCGAAAGCCTTTTCAGTATTGGAAATGGTGCAATGGGACAACGCGCTAATTTTGAAGAAAATTATACAGGAGAAACATTTCAAGGAAGTTATATTGCAGGAATTTATTATCCTGACAAAACCAAAGTAGGCTGGTGGAAAAATGGCTATCCTGAATATTTTGCCAAAGTATTAAACGCACCAAATTGGATTGGAATTGACATTGAAATCAACGAGGAACAACTCGATTTAAATACGTGCAAAGCGGTAAAAAACTTTCGCCGAGAATTGAATATGCAAGAAGGTTGGTACCATCGTTCTTTTGAAGCGACCTTGCAAAACGGAACTGAAATTTCTGTAAATATTCGTCGCTTTTTGTCATTAGACTTAGATGAATTGGGCGTTATTAATTATGAAATTACACCTTTAAATAAAGATTCAAAAATAATATTTAAACCTTATATTGATGCTGGAGTTTCCAATGAAGATGCCAATTGGGAAGAAAAATTCTGGGAACCTCTTACCGTGAAAAATTCTGGAAATGCAGCATTTGTAACTGCGCAGACTTTTAAAACACATTTTATTGCAACAACATTTATGCAAAATTCTATTTTCATAAATGATAAAAATCAAAATTCTTATCCTAACGATTGCTCTTCAACATCAGAAAAAATTCAATTTGACTATTTTGTAAATGCCGCTCAAGGCGAAAAAATAACAATCCAAAAAATAGGAGGTTACACGGTTTCTTTAAACCACGAAAACACTCAAATTGCAGCAGAAAATGTAATCGGAAAAGCATTAGAATTAGGATTTAACCAATTATTGGAAAACCAAATTCAAGCTTGGGCGAAAATTTGGGAAATGTCAGACATTACTATTGATGGCGATATCAAAGCGCAACAAGGTATTCGTTTTAATATTTTTCAATTGAACCAAACCTATTTAGGGAAAGATTCCCGATTGAATATTGGTCCAAAAGGGTTCACTGGCGAAAAATATGGCGGTTCAACTTATTGGGACACCGAAGCCTATTGTATCCCATTTTATATGGCTACAAAAGACCAAAAAGTGGCTCGAAATTTATTGACATATCGCTACAATCAATTGGATAAAGCAATCGAAAACGCAGCAAAATTAGGCTTTACAAACGGAGCTGCTTTGTATCCAATGGTTACAATGAATGGCGAAGAATGTCATAACGAATGGGAAATTACATTTGAAGAAATTCATAGAAATGGAGCCATTGCCTTTGCAATTTTCAATTATTATCGTTTCACTGGTGATTATTCTTATATTCCCGAAAAAGGATTAGAAGTTCTGATTGGAATTGCCCGTTTTTGGCATCAAAGAGCTACATTTTCATCCAATTTAAATCAATATGTAATTCTTGGAGTTACAGGTCCAAATGAATATGAAAACAATGTAAACAATAATTTTTATACCAATTATATTGCAAAATGGTGTTTGGATTATACCTACGAACAAATTCAAAAAGTAGCCCTAGAATATCCGTCAGATCACAAAAGAATTTCTGAAAAAGTAAAAATATCAGATTCCGAATTGCAATCTTGGAAAAAAGTGGCAGATGGAATGTATTTCCCATTTTCCAAAGAATTAGACATTTACCTTCAACAAGATGGGTTTTTAGATAAGGAATTAGTGAAAGTTGCCGATTTAGATAAAAGTCAAAGACCGATTAATCAAAAATGGTCTTGGGATAGAATTTTGCGATCGCCTTATATCAAACAAGCCGATGTTTTGCAATGTTTCTATTTCTTTGAAGAACATTTTTCTAAAGAAGAATTAAAAAGAAATTTCGAGTTTTATGAAGCTTTTACCGTTCACGAAAGTTCGCTTTCGCCTTGCGTACATTCTATTCAAGCAGCGGTTTTAGACAAAATGGATATGGCATATACTTTCTATTTGAGAACGTCTCGTTTGGATTTAGACGATTACAATAAAGAAGTGGAAGAAGGCTGTCACATTACGTCAATGGCGGGAACTTGGATGAGTATCGTAGAAGGTTTTGGAGGAATGCGTGTCAAAAATGATGCGTTACATTTTGCACCAAAAATTCCAAAAGAATGGGAAGGTTATTCGTTTAAAATCAATTTCAGAAACCAAATACTTAAAGTTGTAGTCAATCAAAATGAAACTAATTTTTCTTTGGAAGGAAATCATAGTATTTCGGTTTTTGTAAATGAAAAAGAAGTAATTGTAGCACCAAATAGTTTAGTAACTGTTAAATAAAAACATAAAATGAAAAAATTAATCTTACTGCTTTTCGCCTTTCTTTTGGCTGTAAATTGTGTTAATGCACAAGAATTAAAATCGCCAAATGGAAATTTTATTATGAACTTTTCATTGCTAAACGATGGAACGCCAACGTATAAACTTACATACAAAAATAAAGAAGTTATAAAACAAAGCAAGTTAGGTCTTGAGCTTAAAAACGATAAAAAATCTTTATTAAATGACTTCTTAGTTTCCGATTCAAAAACGGCAACATTTGATGAAAATTGGAAACCAGTTTGGGGTGAAGTTGCTCAAATTCGAAATCATTACAATGAATTAGCGGTGACGCTAAATCAAAAATCAACCGACAGAATAATTGTTATTCGTTTCAGATTATTTGATGAAGGTTTAGGATTCAGATACGAGTTTCCTACTCAAAAAAATCTTGTTTATTTTGTAATCAAAGAAGAAAGAACACAATTTGCAATGGCTGGAAATCATACCGCTTATTGGATTTCTGGCGATTATGACACGCAAGAATATGATTATACAACTTCAAAATTATCTGAAATTAGAAATTTATCAAGCAAAGCAAGATCTGAAAATGCATCTCAAACTTGGTTTTCTGATACGGGAGTTCAAACTGCTTTAATGATGAAAACAGCTGATGGTTTGTACATCAATTTACACGAAGCTGCTTTAATTGATTATTCGTGTATGAATTTGAATTTAGACGATAAAAATATGGTTTTCGAATCGTGGTTAACACCAGATGCAAAAGGCGATAAAGGTCATATTCAAGCGCCAAGCCATTCGCCTTGGAGAACAATTATGGCGAGTGATGATGCGCGTGAAATATTAGCTTCAAAAATGACTTTGAATTTAAATGACCCTTGTAAAATTGAAGATACTTCTTGGATAAAACCAGTGAAATACGTCGGAGTTTGGTGGGAAATGATTACTGGAAAAAGCTCTTGGTCGTACACCAATGATTTTCCTTCGGTGCAACTTGGAGTAACCGATTATTCTAAAGCAAAACCAAACGCAACTCACGGTGCAAACACAAAACACGTTAAAGAATATATCGATTTTGCTGCAAAAAATGGTTTTGATGGCGTTTTAGTTGAAGGTTGGAATGAAGGTTGGGAAGATTGGTTTGGGCACGAAAAAGATTATGTTTTTGATTTTTTAACGCCATATCCAGATTTTGATGTAAAAGGAATTCACGAATACGCCAAATCGAAAGGGGTGAAAATGATAATGCACCACGAAACTTCTGGCGCAACTCGAAATTACGAAAGACACATTGACAAAGCATTTCAATTTATGAAAGACAATGGATATGACGCTGTTAAAAGTGGTTATGTTGGAAATATTTTACCAATTGGTGAACATCATTATAGTCAATCAATCATCAATCATTACCAATATGTAATTGAAAAAGCAGCCGATTATAAAATTATGGTTAATGCTCACGAAGCAGTTCGTCCAACAGGAATTTGCAGAACATATCCTAATATGATTGGAAACGAAGCGGCTCGTGGCACAGAATTTCAAGCTTTTGGAGGTTCAAAACCAAATCACGTTACTCTTTTGCCCTTTACAAGATTAATTGGAGGCCCAATGGATTATACGCCTGGAATATTTGAAATGGATGTGAAAAAATTTAGTCCAAATAACAATTCTCACGTGAATAGCACACTTGCAAATCAATTGGCTTTATACGTTACAATGTACAGTCCTTTGCAAATGGCAGCCGATTTAATTGAACATTACAATCAATTTCCAGATGCATTTCAATTTATAAAAGATGTTGCCGTTGATTGGGATAACAGTGTATACTTAGAAGCTGAACCAGGAGATTATATTACTGTTGCTCGAAAAGCTAAAGGAACGAATAATTGGTTTATTGGAAATGTAAACGGTGAAAATCCAAGAACATCAAACATTAAACTTGACTTTTTAGATAAAGGAAAAAAATACACGGCAACAATTTATGCTGATGGAAAAGATGCCAATTACAAAACGAATCCACAATCGTATGCAATTCGTAAAATGACGGTAACAAATAGTACAAAAATATCACAATTATCAGCTTCTGGCGGTGGTTATGCAATTAGTATTATTGAAAATAAATAATTTTTATACAAATTGAACCAGATGAAAAAATACATTTTAGCCCTTTTAATACTTTTCAATTTCGTTTCAAATGCACAAATTGACCGTGTTGAACCGCCATTTTGGTGGAGCGATATGAATCTTTCTGAGGTTCAAATTATGTTCTATGGCAAAAATATTGCTCAGAATGAAGTTGCTGTTTCAAGTGGATTGGTAATCAAAACCATTCAAAAAACAGAAAATCCGAATTATTTATTTGTAACCATCGACACAAAAAATGTAGCGGCACAAGATTTTGTATTTACATTTAAAAATGGCAAAAAATCATTTACACAAAATTATGCTCTAAAAGCAAGGAGAGAAAATTCAAAATATCGAAAAAGTTACGATTCTTCGGATGTGATTTATCTTATAATGCCCGACCGTTTTGCCAATGGAAATCCAGATAATGACAGTTCAAAAAGCACTTCTGAAAAATCAAATCGAACAAATCCTGGTGGAAGACACGGTGGAGATATTGAAGGAATTATCAACAACTTAGATTACATCAAAGAACTTGGTGCGACAGCACTTTGGCCAACGCCGCTTTGTGAAGACAATGACGAAAATTATTCCTACCACGGCTACGGGCAATCTGATGTTTATAAAATGGATCCTCGCTATGGAACCAACGAAGATTATGTGCGATTGAGTGCTGAATTGCACAAACGCGGTATGAAAAATATTATGGATTATGTTACCAATCATTGGGGTTGGAAACATTGGATGTACAACGATTTGCCAACGTATAATTGGATTCATCAATTTCCGGGTTATTCGCAATCTAATTATAGAATGACAACGCAATTTGACAAAAATGCTTCAAAAATTGACACAAAAAACTGTATGGATGGCTGGTTTGTGCCTTCAATGCCCGATTTAAATCAATCGAATCCTTTGGTGTTAAATTACTTGACGCAAAATGCAATTTGGTGGATTGAATATGCTGATTTAGATGGTTTTAGAGTTGATACGTATTCGTATAACGACAAAGAAGGAATTTCAAAATGGACCAAAGCTATCACTGATGAATACCCTCATTTTAATATTGTAGGAGAAGTTTGGATGCACAATCAAGCGCAAATGGCCTATTGGCAAAAAGACAGTAAAATTGGCGCTATTGAAAGTTATAATTCCAATTTGCCAAGTGTAATGGATTTTACGTTGCACGATGCAATTGGCAATGTTTTCAATCAAAATAATGCGTCTTGGGACAGAGGAATGATTCAGGTTTACGACAATTTTACTAATGATTTTCTATACCCAAATCCGGATAATTTATTGGTTTTTGTAGAAAATCACGACACGGGACGTTTTAATGAAATTTATAAAAATGATTTCAAAAAATACCAAAT
>CANIFM010000103.1 GCA_947466955.1 Bacteroidota bacterium | reverse complement strand
ATAAGCCACAACCTTATATATTCAGAAAATCAAGAAAAAGAATTGAAACATTATTTTCACAATTGTGTGACCAATTCAAAATAAGAAACAATTATGCTAAAACTTTTGAAGGTTTTAAAACAAGAATTTTAGCAAAAATAACAGCATTAACTTTAGTTCAATATATCAATAAATTTATATTTGATAGACCAATAAATAATATTAAAAATCAAAAAATTTAATTACACCCAACGGGTTTATTTAATATATTATATAATAATTGGTCTTTAATTTCTGAGAAGAACAGTTCTTTATTTTCAATAATATCAAAGTGGTCAAATTGTATTTGATTTTTAATTACAATTTCATCTAATTGTTTTCTAAGTAAAATTGGTTCAACAATCGGGACTAATAAATTTTCTTTAATTAATATTTTGATACTATTTGGCCAAGTCCTATTCTCACTTTCAGATAAAAGCAAATCAAATAGTGATGAAGCTATTTTTTTAGCATCTTTATTAAACCATAGAATATAAACATAATTTGAAGATATTTCATTTTTTTCTACTTCGCTCAAAGTTTCAAACCCTCTTTTATTTATGTATGTTAACAATACAAAGAACAAATCAAAATTAGTCAATATTAAAAGTTTCAACAATATTGGTGGAAAGTCCGGCTCATTTTTTGTTAATATACTTAATGCATTTTCAATTATTTTTTTGGCTTTACTTTGATTTTCGACCCCAATATAAGCTTGTAATTTTTCTTGAAAATCAGATTCTATAATTTTTTTTCTAAAATTTTGAATTGAAATGTCTTTTTGGTAATTCATATAGTTAGATTGTTCACAAATTATTAATCTCGAAAACAGACTAATAATTTTACTTGGCGCAATATAAGTTGACCCAATATTTTCTACTAAATCTTTTATTTTGGGAAACTTAGCTTTATAAACCGAGTAAATCAATTCTTCTCCAGAAATACGTGTTCCTGAAGAATTCAAACGGACAAATAATGTTGGGTCTTGACTTTCATTAGTATCACTATCATCTTCTTTTAAAACCTTTGCATTTACTGTAATTTCTGGAATAGATAAATTTTTATAATTGCAATATCCAATAAAAATATTTTTTATATTTTCTTCAAA
This sequence comes from Bacteroidota bacterium, assembly GCA_947466955.1. Taxonomy (GTDB): domain Bacteria; phylum Bacteroidota; class Bacteroidia; order Flavobacteriales; family Flavobacteriaceae; genus Flavobacterium. The sequence goes on along the minus strand of CANIFM010000103.1, from coordinate 8,344 downwards.
TTCATCTTTCTCAAGCAAAGTATAATCTACAAACTCTTTATTTGAGTGTTGTGTTTCTATTTTTAAGGTACTTGTTTTTTGTATTAATTCATTTTTAAAAACAACAAAACTTTGAGTTTCTATTTCTAATATATATGCCAAAGGGATAGGGAAGTATGCGTCCCAAGGACTAATATCTTTAGAGGATAATTCTAAATAACTTTCGGTTAAAGGTTTAAAAAAAGATAAGGCATTTCGTCTATTAGACATACTTAATGTAACTGAATTATCTTTTAATTGGTAACCCCAAGGGTGACTTTTAGTCAAACAACGAAATACAAATTTTTGTCCTTCAGTATAATTATTAGGTGCAATATCAATCCAAATACTTGGTTTATAATCTTTTAAGGAAAGAAATTTTCCTGCATTATTATCAAATGGATTATAATGTCCTAAAGCAATAGATGTACACCGTTGTTGACCATCTAATAAAAACCGATTTTCATCTTCATCTTCTGACATTAGAATTGCTCCAATGGGATAACCTCTAAAAATAGAATCCCATAATGCCTCAATTTGATTTGGCTTCCAAACAAATCCTCTTTGTAATGATGGCAAAGAAATTTTAGTATCTTGATTTGAAACTTCTTTTTGCCATTGTGCAATTTCTTTTAATGCGTAACTTTTCATATTATATATTATTTTTAAATTCTCTTTAAATTTTTGTACTTAGATTTTCAAATAAATATAACTTTAAAACAAAGCCCCAATATAATTAAGCGTTTTAGTATTAATTCCATTAACACTTGCACTTTCAACTCCTATTGCTTTTCTCATTAATATAAATTTGCCATTTGTTTAATGCTGTCCTTCATAGTTTCTATCAAACTTTCGGGCGATATTACTTTAACATCACTACCATATTTCAACAGTTCCATAACAATATCATCGGTAAGGTGAATATAAATTTCGATTACTACCTTATCCTTGTTTTCTTCAATTATTTTTTGTGATTCGTGAAGTGGAAATGTCTTGATATATTCTCCTTGTTGTTTAGAAAATTGCAAAATCACTTTTTCTGCTGGATTATAAGTTTCAACCCCAAAAGCGTGTTGGAACTCTTTTTCAACGTTATAAGAAATAGGTTTAAACTTAGAATCAGTGATTTTTAAATCGGAAATTCGGTCTAATCCAAAGGTTTTAACGGTGTTTTTACTTATTTCTAAAGCTACCAAATACCATCTTTGTTGTGATTCTTTTATTGCAATAGGTTTCACTTCACGTTGGGTTGTAAAATTTTCCCAATGTTTTTGATGCGTAAATTGTAAAATATTGAGGTTTTGAATTGCGTGAATTAAGTATAACGGCATAGTATTAAATTTTAGTTTGCCTACATTATTTGGTTTTCGGCTTTCCCAGAATACAAAGAAAGTAGGGAATAGTGCCAATTGGCGGCGTTGTTGAAATTGTTTTCATAAAAAAAAACGACACTCGGATTTGAGTGTCGTTTTATGTGTTAAATTTATTTTTAAAAATAATATTTTATTAATTTCTCAACTTCATTCTCTTTTCTTGCTTTGGCTAATTCAACTGTCCATTCTTCTTTACCTTTAGATAATTGCACTAACTTATGAACTAATTTATACTTGCTTTCGGGGTATCTAACTAGTTTTTTATGAAAAGCATCATTACTAATACTTCTATTTATATCGAATTCTAATATCATTAAATTTCCTAATGAATTCAATTCGCTTCCCCATAAATTACGTTTTTCGGCATCGTTTAGCTTGTCGTTTTTAGAATGAATATGCTCAATGTCGATTGATTCGCTAAATAATTTTGACCTAATTTCCTCAATAGTATAATCTGAACTATGTTCAATCTCATCAAGAAATGCGGAAGTTCTACAAACAAGATTTTTCTTTTTTGCGTTATCAAAAATATCGGAATTAATTACAGACCTAAACCTATCAATTTTTACATTTCTTTTCTCTTTTAACTTATCTATCAATCCATTGTAGTCTTTGGCTAATATAATATCAATTAATTCTCTGCAAAAAGTGTGCATTTCGTTTATTGCTTTATCATAAATAATAGAGTAAACAACCAATGTTTTTTGCAACTCATTTACAAATTCTTCTAATTTTTCTTCAAAATCTTCTTCACTTTCTAAGTACGAATAATAAAACAACATTGTCAATTGCCAATATCTACCATATCTAGACCAAGCAATTAAATGATTAGAACAAGAAATTGTTAAATATTTATTTTTATCTTCCTCTCTTTTTGCTCTATTCTCAATCAACTTTTTCAAATCAGCTATTGAAATTTCAAAATCTAAAATTGAAATTTTAGCATTATCAAAATTCAAATGATTATTTATTTTGAGAATTACATCAAATAGCTGTTCAAAAAATGTATTTGCATTATAGTTATATAAAGTTTTACTCAAGTCATATTTTGAAATTAGAATCCATTGATAATTTGATAAAATATCATAAATTCCAAATTTCCAGCCGTCTTTGTTTATCTCGTCAATTCTACTATATAAAGTACTTATTTGTTCAAAAACCTTTTTATCTTCGTTTTTATAATTTGTCAAATATTCATAAAATCTAATTTTGAAAATATCATTTCCACCCAAATCCATTCCAGTTGTATTAATGGCATCAAAAATTTTCAATGTTTTTGATAAGGGGGCAAAGGTTTTGATGACTACAAAACATACTTTTTCAAAGATATATTCTAATAAAAAGTCTCCAGTAGTAATGTCTTTTTCAGATTCTTCGTCTGTAGCAAAAAGAGATTCTAATTTTTGATTGATATAAAAAGCGTTTTTAATATAAGTATTACTAGTATCCTCTTTTAAATCATTGATATCGTTTATGGCAATTAACTCTTTTAAATCAGCTTCCTGAGTGTTGTTATTGACTTCGGTAGAAAGCCAATCCAAAGAAATTTTAGGGATTTTTTTATCAATATCCTTCAATTGAATCACTTTTATCAACAATAAAAAAGTACTAATTCGTTGTTGTCCATCTATTATTTCCTGTTCACACAAAGTATTAGATATTCTTTTAGGGAACGACAATTGCATCGTTCCTATAAAAACATCCTCAAAAACCTTGATTCCGTTATTATAATAACCCGTAAATAAGTCATTTAGCAACTTTTCAATGTGCTCTTTATTCCAAGAATACGGTCTTTGATATATCGGTATAATATATTTAGTTTGCGAATTTATTATGTCTTTAAAATATTGAGTTGATGCTGCAATCTCAAATTTTTTTTGATTTTCATCATATTTTTGAATGACTTCATAGTTAATTTGGTTTGCTCTGCAAAAGGCTCCTCTTTCTTTATAATAAATATTATTGTCATTTTTTAATTCAACAATATGCACTTTTGCTCCAATTACCCAATCTTCAAAAGTAAATCTATTTTTTTCTTCTTCGGTAAATTCTATTCCTAATTCAGTGATTGGCTTTGGTTCAGACAAAACTTTTGATACAGTATAAACATTAAAACCATCTGCAATTGCGATGTAATCACCAGTTTTCACTTCATTTAAAAAACGCCCTCTTTCTTCGGATCCTAAAAATACAATTTGATATTTTCTAAAAATATCAATAATTGAACTTTCTTTAGTACCATTTATGCTCCAACGAGAACCCACTTTCCATACATTATTACTCATAATTTTATTTTTTATTTTATCTTAAATTTAATCTATTATTTTAAAATTTATCCTACAATTCATCCAAATATTTCAAATACAACTCCGCACAAGCCCTAGCATCACTCAAAGCATTGTGATGGTTAAGAGGGATTTGGTGTTCCTTACACAAATCTGCCAAGTTGCTTTTGTACATTTTGTAAGTGCAATATTTGCCGTAGTCAGGAATGGGCAATCCATAATGAAGAAGTGTTTTATCCAAAACAGGAAAATCAAACCTAAATCCGTTATGAGCCACTACATTCTGGTTTTTTATATAAGGTTCAACCAAATGCCATATTTGGTCAAAAGTTGGCTCGTTTTTAGTTCTTGCAGGTGTTATGCCGTGAATGGCTATAAAATTAGTCCAATAGTAATTATTGGGAGGTTGCACCAGTAAATCAAGGGAATTGGTAATAATACCATTCTCTACTTGTACCAGCCCAACTTGACAAATACTATTTCTATAACCGCTCGCTGTTTCAAAATCTATTGCTGTAAAGTTTCTCATTGATATAAATTTGCCATTTGTTTAATGCTGTCTTTCATAGTTTCTATCAAACTTTCGGGCGATAATACTTTAACATCACTACCATATTTAAGCAGTTCCATAACAATATCATCGGTAAGGTGAATATAAATTTCGATTACTACCTTATCCTTGTTTTCTTCAATTATTTTTTGTGATTCGTGAAGTGGAAATGTCTTGATATATTCTCCTTGTTGTTTAGAAAATTGCAAAACTACTTTCTCAGCAGGATTATAAGTTTCAACTCCAAAAGCGTGTTGGAACTCTTTTTCAACGTTATAAGAAATAGGTTTAAATTTAGAATCAGTGATTTTTAAATCGGAAATTCGGTCTAATCCAAAGGTTTTAACGGTGTTTTTACTTATTTCTAAAGCTACCAAATACCATCTTTGTTGTGATTCTTTTATAGCAATAGGTTTCACTTCACGTTGGGTTGTAAAATTTTCCCAATGTTTTTGATGCGTAAATTGTAAAATATTGAGGTTTTGAATTGCGTGAATTATACCAAAGATATGTTCTGTCCCCAACGATTTTCGTTTTTCAAGAAACACACTTGGCGACAATTTATTCGCTCCTTGTAATGCGTGATGAATAGAAAAAGCATCCACTAATCTGTTTACAGACTGGTCTTCTATTTCAGATTCGTCAATTGCGTAGGTATTGTCTTTTCGATTGTAGTGAATGAAAATTCCAAAAAGAGTTGTGATGTCTGTTTTGTCGCGATCAAAAGTGCGACTGGAATATTCAAAAGTTGTGTCAATATCTTCATTTTCTAATTTACGCATAACGTGCTCTTGCAAATCTTTAAAGCTGCAAGGTTTACTTCTCAAGCGGTCAATTACGAAGAGGTATCTTTTAAAATAGATTAATTTGGACATACTTATTTTGATTTATTTTTCAAAGATATTTTACAACTCTGCCATTTAATGTCGGTTTATAATAAATAATATTTAATTTGATTGTAACATCTTTGTCAAAGTTCAAAACTTTGACAAAGGTTGACTTGCTACAAAGCAACGTGTTTTTGTTGCATTGCAAATCCTGCGCATGTTTTTGAGGGAGAAATAATTGGCAAAGCCTTTGTTTGCCTATGTGCTCAATAACTCGGGAATCTTTGTTATTGTGCGCTACAATGAATTTGTATTTTGTAAATGTAACGGTTTTATTTGTTTAAATGGTTTGTTTAATCGGTTATTTGTTAATTCGGTTATTCGAGAAATCTAAAACCGTACTTCTTAAATCGAATCTTGCGCGAAGGGTGGCAGCGGAAATCCTTTGTGGAACGAAGTGGAGCAAAGATTGCAGCGAACGACCTGACCGAGTTTACGGATTGCTTCATACTTCGCAATGACGTTCAAAACGAGGGCGCGCCCAAATGCAACTTTTGATGATAATAAAAATGCCAATATTTTACGTTTTTATGTCTAATTCAAAAAAAATCCTATCTTTAGCCAAACCAAAAACTAAAAGTATGCAAGAAAATAGTCCAGAAGATTTTAAGAGAGAATTAGGTTTGTTAGACGGAACGATGCTGGTTGTGGGCTCCATGATTGGCTCGGGGATATTTATTGTGAGCTCGGATATGGTGCGCCAGGTGGGTTCTGCTGGGTGGCTAATTGCGATTTGGGTGCTCACGGCTTTGCTGACAATTGTGGCCGCGGTGAGTTATGGCGAGTTGAGCGCCATGTTTCCAAAAGCTGGCGGTCAGTACGTTTATCTGAAAGAAGCCTACGGAAAATTGATTGGATTTTTATACGGTTGGAGTTTCTTTGCTGTAATCCAAACAGGTACAATTGCCGCCGTGGGTGTGGCATTTTCAAAATTTGCAGCCTATTTATATCCGCCTTTGAGCGAAAACAATGTCATCTTTGAAGTGGGGAATTTTCAACTTCATGCGGCTCAAATAGTTTCTATAATTACCATTGTTTTACTCACGTATATTAACAGTCGTGGGGTGAAAAACAGTAAAATTATGCAAACTGTTTTGACAATTATCAAGATTTTATCGCTTTTGGGATTAATCATTTTTGGATTTGTCTTAGGCGCAAAAGCTGAGATTTGGAATGCAAATTGGGCGGATGCTTGGGCAACAAAATCGTTTGTGAAAGAGTCTGGTTCTTGGATTCCAATTGGTGGAATGGCTTTGATAACGGCGGTTTCGGCAGCTTTGGTAGGTTCTATATTTTCGAGTGATGCTTGGAATGGCGTGACATTTATAGCAGGTGAAATTAAAAACCCAAAGCGAAATGTAGGATTGAGTTTGTTTTTGGGAACGCTAATTGTAAGTGTGATTTATATTTTGGCGAACTTGATGTATTTGGCTGTTGTGCCGCTTCAAGGAATTGCAACTGCCGAATCAGACAGGGTAGCTGTGGTAGCTTCGCAAAGTATTTTTGGTGAAATTGGTACCTTAATCATCGCCGTGATGATTATGATTTCGACTTTTGCGTGCAACAATGGTTTAATTATGGCTGGTGCTCGCGTATATTATACGATGGCAAAAGACGGATTATTTTTCAAAAAAGCAGCGGTTTTAAATGCGTCAAGTGTTCCTTCGTGGTCTTTGTGGGCGCAATGTTTTTGGGCTTCGGCTTTGTGTTTAACAGGGAAATATGGTGATTTATTAGACTTTGTCGTGATTATAGTTTTGATTTTTTATATCCTCACTATATACGGAATATTCATCCTTCGCAAGAAAATGCCTGATGTCGAAAGACCTTACAAAGCTTTTGGATACCCATTTTTGCCAATGTTGTATCTTATTATTGCAACCGCAATTTGTGTGGCATTGTTATTTACAAAAACGAGTACATGTGGTTGGGGCGTTTTGATTATGCTAATTGGAATTCCGGTTTATTATTTTACGAAAAAAGAAGAGGTTTAAAAATTATAAGTTATATGTTGTAAGTTGTAGGTTGTAGAAGTAGCAAAAAATCCGTTTCAGTTTAAATGAAACGGATTTTTTGTATATATCAACAATCAACCATAAATTACCAACTATCAACCAACAACCATCAACCATCAACCAATTAATAATACGTAAATCGTCTAACCTTAGCAATATATTTCGCCAATCGAATTACTTGGTGGCTGTAGCCGTATTCGTTGTCATACCAAATGTAAAGCACGATATTTTTTCCGTCAGCTGAAACAATTGTAGCATTACTGTCGTAGATTGAAGGTGCCGAAGTACCTACAATATCTGAAGAAACTAACTCGTTATTTAACGAATATTTTATCTGTTCTACCAATTCGCCTTCCAGTGCATATTTTTTCATTATAGCATTAATTTTGGCAATAGAAGTTGCTTTTTTGATTTCTAAATTCAAAATCACCAACGAACCATTAGGCACAGGAACGCGAATAGCATTGGATGTTAATTTTCCTGCAAGGCTTGGCAATGCTTTTGCAACAGCAGTTCCAGCGCCCGTTTCGGTAATTACCATATTCAAAGCTGCGGCTCTTCCACGACGGTATTTTTTGTGCATATTATCTACTAAATTCTGGTCGTTGGTATAGGCGTGAATGGTTTCTAAATGTCCTTTTACAACTCCTAATGTATCTTCAACTGCTTTTAAAATCGGTGTAATTGCATTGGTAGTGCACGATGCGGCAGAAAAAATATCAATTTCGTCTGGATTGTATTCGTTTTGATTTACACCGTGAACAATGTTTGGAACGCCTTTTCCAGGTGCGGTTAACAAAACTTTATGCGCTCCTTTTGAAGATAAATGGCGGCGTAGCGCTTCTTCAGTTGTAAATGCACCGGTGTTATCAATGATTAAAGCGTCATTAATTCCAAATTGAGTGTAATCAATTTCTTCAGGTCCGTTTGCCGTAATTACGTGAACGGTTGTTCCATTAATTATCAAGGCGTTGTTTTTTACATCGGCAACAACAGAACCCATAAAATCGCCGTGAATGGAATCATAACGTAATAAAGAGGCTCTTTTTTCAAGGGAAACAGCGTCGTTTTTATCACGAGTTACAATCGCTCTCAATCGCAATTGTTCTCCTTTTCCCATTTTCGACATTAATTCTCTGGCTAACAAACGACCAATTCTACCGAAGCCATACAAAACGACATCTTTGGAATTTATTTCTTCTGAATTTTTAGCATT
>CANIFM010000102.1 GCA_947466955.1 Bacteroidota bacterium | reverse complement strand
TTATCAACCATTTTCATTAAAATTTCCAAAGTCTTCTCAGATTTTAAATTCAAATAATGGCTGTTCCAAACATCATTTTTTCCTGAAAAATCAGAATTGAATTGTTGAAAATAATTTGAATTATCACTAATTTCACCCAAACTGATATAGGCAACCACTTTCTCGTTTTGAGATTTTATTCTCTGAACTTCATAAAAAGTATAATATTTTGATTCCAAAATCACATAACTATAGCCTTTTATGGATTCTGGCTCTAATCTTCCATAGCAAACAAACACGGAATTTTTGTTAATTCCATTTCCAAATGCATCAGAAACGAGCAATGAAGGCAAAACAAATAATATGATTTTAATAAGCTGCATAATAGAAATAGTCTAATTTGTTAAGAAAATTAAGGGTTGCTTTCAGCGTAATTGCCATAAAAACAATTGCGCCTGCTAATAATCCCAAAACACTTAATTCATACGATATGAAACGGCTGCATAAAAAACCAACAAATAAATTTGTAAAAAGGGCAATTACTATTGCTTTCAAAGGCATTGACGGCTGACTTAATGTAAATAAATAGAGCGTATTCAACATTCCCCAGGCCAAAAAAACATAGCCAATTCCTCCGATAATGCTCACATTTATACTTATTAAGTCTAAAGTTTCTTTGAAATGCGCCTTGTAGCCCCAGCTAGAATTCAGCACATTATAGATTAAAATAAATATCAAAAAGGAAGTTATTATAAGTAGGAAAACGTGTTGCCAATACATTATTTTCAACTTTAAATTGAACCTTTTTGGGGTTTTATAACTGGTGTTTTTTTGTTCAATATCTAAAAACTTACTGAAAGAAGCCACGCCAAATTCCAACACTCCGGAAAGCAAAAGGAACACTAAAATGGCAATATCCATTCCTAATTCGTAGTTTTTATCGAAGAAAACTATGTAGGGTAATTGCCCATTTTTAGTGGAAGACCAAGCTAAAATTCTATCTGTGAAAATAAATAAGTACAAGCCTAAGCCGTAAAAAAAATATTGGTAATTGTGATACAAAAATACATTTGGCTTGACCTCAATATTAAAATTAGTTTTTGCCTTTTTAAGTAATTTTTTGAAAAATAAATCTAAATATATTTTTGAAATAAATATTGCGGAAATGATGCCAATCCAATGTGTGAAATAGATTGATAAATTTGTTTGTGTTTTTAATAAAACGGCGATTACAGTTCCCACAAAAATGGAAAATGAAATTACCCAACGCTGCTGAATGGTGTGTAATGGCGCTAAAAGTAGCAGTAAAGTACCAATTAAAAAAGCATAAGCAAAAACAATAAATAATACTCTAAATGGATATAAATGGAAGAAAAAATTGCACATAAAAACTGATATTAAAACAAAAAATAAAGCTAAAATTCCAATATTAAGAAGGTAATTTACCGAACTTTTCGTCATAATAAAATCATCGTGATGCCAGTAAAATGAAGCTTGTCGACCAATAACTTGAACAAAACCGCCAGTTGCAACCAATCCAATTACAACTCCCAAAACCACAGCAGTTGATTGCACTTGGTTGAACCCGACAAAAGTCCATAAGGAATAACCGAAAAACACAATCGCTAAAATTTGTAAAAAAACAGGCATTAAATGGAAAAGTCCCAAAGGAAAATAATGCATAAAAATTTTAGTTTTTACCCACAAATAATCTGAAATTTGGATTACATCAGGATTTGTTTTTGATATGGCTTGTTCCTTAGTATTTTTTGCGCCTTTGTGTTCTTCAGAAGAAGATAATTCTTGAAAAATAATATCTGCAAGAAAGCGAATTGATGGCACGCCAAAATCAATTTCTGTGTCTTTATTTCTAATTCCTAAGGATTCAATTGTAGCCATAACCACTTTATTACTAACAGGTTTGCCTATTTTTTCTTTAATTGAAAGCAATAAGGAACGGGTATTTTCTTTGTGATTTTCCATATTAATTTGGGAACAAAATTTAGTTATATTTCATTTACGAAGCCTCTTGATGTGTTTCTAATTCGAATACTTCGGGGGTTTCAATTTCAATTCTTTTTGGTGCTAATACACTTTCGTAAGCATTTTCATATTCGGAAATGAACTTTTCAATAGTGAAATTATCAAGAATTTTTTTCCTTGAATTGATTCCCATTTGAGTTCGTAACACATCATTTTTCAATAATTCAATTACTTTATTTCCAATATCTACATAATCTTTTGGCTTACAAATAAAACCACAATTTGCATCCAAAGCTTCAGAAACTCCGCCGACATCTGTAGCTACTACTGGGATTCCGCAACTCATAGATTCTAATATTGTATAAGGAAAACCTTCGGAAATTGAAGTTAATATTGAAATATCACCCTCCGAAAAAATTAAATTTGGTTTGTCGTGAAACCCAGCCAAAATGAAATTATTTTTCAAACCCAAGTCGTGAATCAAGGTTTCGCATTCTAAAGTATATTCTGGAACGGCATTGTTATCGCCATAAACCAAATATTTTATATTGGGGATTTCCATTTTTACAATCGCACACGATTTTATCATTGTAATAATATCTTTCAATTCAAAAATTCTAGCGGCAGCAACAACGGTTGGAATTCCTATTAAATGCTCAGGTTTTGGAACTGGTTTAAATAATTCGTGATCAATTCCATTATAAATAACTTCAATATTTTTGGGATTTGCACCGTATAATTTCTCCCAAATAATATTAAATTTATTGACTGATAAAATTAAATCTGCTTTGTGATAGACTAATTCTGTAACACATTCAGAAAGTTTAATTAGAAATTTTTTCAGAAAAAAAGAATATTCAGATGAATTAATTGCCAATAATCGTTCGCGAATAAAAACACCGTGTTCAGTAGCAATTATAGGAGTTCCGTATTTATATTTCAATATTAAAGCAGGAATTACTGGAAATCCTGATATTGTTAAATGCGAAATATCTACTTTAGGAATATCAATGGATAATGGGATTAAAAAGCGATATAGCCAACGCATCCCAACCGTTAAATCATATAAAGAAACATCTTCATCATTCTCATTTTCAATTACTTCTGTAACAATATGACAAAATGAATTCCATATAATACTGCTTTTCATTGTTTTCTTGTAATCGTTTTTTTGAAAAAATTGCCACATTTCAAAAAAGGTCATATCAAAATCATCACGATTTCTCGTTTCTGTATAAATAGAAGTTATAAATCTTTCAAAAATGGGCAAGAAAACCTCCAGTATTTGCAGTTCATTGTCATTTTCTTTTCGCTCCGCAAATTCAAAATAAGGACTTCCATAATTAATAAGTTCCTGCGGCTCCAAAGGCGACCAAAGTGGCACTTGAATAACCTCATTTACGTTTTTACTTAACTTGTATTTAGGTGTTAATTCGAGATTGGCATTTATGGAATAAAGTGTATAATCAACATTTTTAATTTTATTGCACAACATATCAGCCCAAGTGGAAACTCCCCCGCCGTTAAAAGGATAAGTACCTTCTAAAATCATTAAAACTGAGTATTTTTCTTTCACATTCATAACTGTTAAAAAACATATTTTACAGAAAAGAAGTGTTATTTATGAAATAAAACGTAGTCTTTAGTGTATGTTTCTAAACAAATATAATTTGATAAAAGTTGGGCAAAAAATTGTTCTGATTAAAGAAGAATATAAACGACAAAGTACTTAAAATTAGCGTCTTAAGTACTTTGATTTATATGAAGAAATAGCGTGCTTTTTTTAAAACTAATCGAAAAGTGCTTCGCGTATTTTTTTTCCTATTAATAGGTTTAATTTAATTTTATAATCGTCAACCAGCCATTCACGGTAATTTTTTGAGCAATGACTCAAGCAAGTTGAATAGCGTTTCATTCGGCATTCAATATCATCGTGAAGTTCACGGGCTAATACTTTTGCTTCTTTTAAATCTTCAGAATTATCAACGCACATTGAAGCGTGTTGCTCTAACGATTTATCCAAGACGATTTTTGAACGTAAATTCTGAGCAATTATTTTTTTGTGTTCGTCATCAACATCAAAAGTTACAACGGCTGTATTTTTGAATTTTTCTCTTAATTCTGGTGGCATTTGATATTTGAAAAAAAGTTCAATTTCAACATCATCACGAAGATTTTCAAGGTAAAATTCTGGTGATTTAAATATATGTTGCCAATCAATTGGTGCGCTCCAAAGCCCGAATCGAGCGGCATTATTACCTAAATCTATTACATTAAATGTGTTTTTATTTGGTAATTTTCTTGAACCACGACCAATCATTTGATAATATAATGTCAATGATTTTGTAGCTCTATTTAGAATTATGGTTTCCACTGTAGGTTCGTCAAATCCAGTTGTCAAAATCCCAACAGAAGTTAAAATTGCATCTGGGGTTTTCTTAAACCAACTCAAAATATCCTTGCGTTCTTCAGGGCTGCAAGTATTATCCAAGTGGCGAATAACATATCCAGCTTCTCTAAAAGTTTCATAAACAAACAAGGAAGTATTGATTCCATTATTGAAAATCAAGGTCTTTTTACCCAACGATTTTTCAGTATATGCGTGAAGTAATTTTTCCTGCATCACCATATTTGAATACAAATCATCAGACGATTTCACGGTATAATCTCCGTTAATTCCAACTTTTAACGATGTTAATCCCACATCATAACTATATGTAATTGCTTTTGCAAGAAAACCTTTGTCAATTAATGACGCAATTGTATCGCCAACAATCAACTCGTCATAATTTTCGTTCATTGGTAATTTTACATTAGAACTCAATGGCGTTGCGGTAACACCAAGAATAAATGCGTTTGTAAACGAACTTAATAATTTTCTGAAAGAATTATAATGTGCTTCATCAATAATTACCAAACCAACATTATCTAAATGTAATTTTTCATCATTGATACGGTTTTTCAACGTTTCAACCATTGCAACAAAACAAGAATAATCATTTTGATCGGGCAATTCTTTGATTTTGCTGTTGATGATTTTATTTTTTACATCAAAACCTTTAAGCATTTTTGAAGTTTGCTTACACAATTCAATACGGTGCGTTAAAACAACAACTTTTTTGTCGTGCTTGGCGATATATTGTCTGACAATTTCAGAAAAAATAACGGTTTTTCCACCGCCAGTAGGCAATTGATATAATAAATGATGATTTTTTGGGGCATTTTCTAAGCGTTCAAAAATAGCGTCAATGTCGCCTTGTTGATACCCATAAAGTTCTTTTTTATCTTCAATTTCAATTTCTAACTCTTTATGTGGCATTTTTTTAATTATGATTTTTGCAAAAATACACCTAAAAAAGGGTTATTCAAGCATTAAAAAAGTATAAATCATAACTATTTTTAATATTCAAATCTTTCAATAATGGCATTGAACTCATAAATATTGAACCATTCTTGTGATTCTGCTTCGGTTCTAATGGCTTCCACCCTATTTTTGAACTCATATAAAACGCCATTTGAAATCATAAAACTAATTGCTTGCTCAAAAGAATTAAGTAAACTTTTATAAAATAATTCTTGTTTTATGATTTTTTCAGCTGAAAAAGTTTGAGCAATTTCGATGGAATACAACATTACATCGGCAATTATAAATGGATCAACGCCCAACATAATAAAGTGTTTAATGAATTTCTGAGCAACGGAACGTCTTGCTTTGGGTCTTTTGCCTCGAACAGGGAAATATTCATTGGAAACTTTGAGCTTACAATCTTGAACCAATTTATTTTCATTTGGATTAAAAACAAAATTATAATAGGTTTTCACAGGCAGAAACTTGTCATATAATGCTATGATTTGCTCTTCTAATTGCTGTTTATCGAGTTCGCTTAGGTATTTTTTTAAATCTCGTTTACTCATATAGTGTTGTAATTATTACAAAAGTAAATTACTTTTTGATTCTTTTGATATTAATCAATGATATTAGTTAATTTTGTATTTTTAAATTTATAAAAACAAATGCTAAAAACTTTCAAAATCATCGCTATCCTTGAAGGAATCTCTTATTTGGTATTATTTTCAAATATGCTTTTTATAAAACCAAATGATTTCGTTTTATATCACAAATTATTATACCCAATTGGAATGTCGCACGGGGTACTTTTTATTGGCTATGTTGGACTTGCCATACTACTAAAAAAATCTCAAAATTGGAATTTTATTAGTTTGGGTTTCATATTATTAGCATCCCTCCTACCTTTCGCAACCTTTTTCATTGAAAAAAGATATTTAAAAAATGCATAATTTAATAGAAAATATATTTGGATGGTGTGAGCCTTTATTGAAAAGTTGGGGCGTGAATGCTTCAATGGCTTCCTATATTAATACCGCTTTAAACATACTTGTTTTGTGCGCTTTATCTTATTCTATCTATTTAATTTTCAGGATAGTTTTGGTAACTGTAATGATTTTTATTGCAAAAAAAACCAAAACTAAATTCGATGATTTATTGGTTTCAAATAAAACGGCCAAATATATTGCTCATTTAATTCCCTTATTATTCATCTATAAATCGGTACCAATAATTTTAAATGATTTTACGTATTGGGAAACTATTTTCGGAAAATTAGTTGGTGTTTATATCGTTTTATTGGTACTTTGGATTATCAAAACTGTTTTTAATGCCTTGCGAGACCATCTGAAACAAACACCAAAATACAGCGACAAGCCAATAGACAGTTACATTCAGGTAATAATGATTGTATTTTGGATTTTTGGCGCAATTATTATCGTTTCCGAAATTTTTGATATTGACACCCAAAAACTTTTAGCTATTCTTGGAGCTGCATCGGCAATTATTATCTTAATTTTTCGAGATACAATTCTTGGTTTTGTGGCAAGCGTTCAAGTTTCGTTGAATGATATGGTTCGAATTGGCGATTGGATAACATTTGACAAATTTGGTGCCGATGGAGATGTAATCGAAATTAATTTGGCGACGGTAAAAGTTAGAAATTTTGACAATACAACGACAACAATTCCTACCTATAGCATGATTTCTGATTCTTTCAGAAACTGGCGTGGAATGCTTAATTCAGATGGGAGACGTATAAAAAGACATATCCTTATTCGCCCAAATAGTATTCGTTTTATGAATGAAAGTGAGCTTGAAAATTTGAAGAAAATTCAATTGATAAGTTCCTATATTGTTCATCGTCAAGAGGAAATCGAGAAATTTAATTCTAAAAATAGTATCGATAAATCAATTGCCATTAATGGAAGAAACCTAACTAATTTTGGATTGTTTAGAAAATATATTACTCAATATCTTCATAATTATCCAGGTTTAAATCAAGATATGATTTTGCTTTGTAGACAATTGCAACCTACACAAAACGGAATTCCTTTAGAAATTTATGCTTTTTCAAATGACAAGAAATTTGAGAATTACGAATATATAATGGCAGATATTTTCGATCATATCTTTGCCTCTATTAAATATTTCGACTTAGAAATTTTTGAATTGTCTTCAAATTTGGATGAAAAAAATCAAGCTGAATAAACTATTTTAATCGGTCTCTAATGAATTCTATTTCAGTTTTTCCGTGAGGTTGTGGTTTTCCATCGGCACCAAGACTAACCATTGTAATTGATTCAATTGTGATAATTGTTTCTCTTGTCATTATATTTCGAGCTTCACATTTTAGTGTCAATGAGGAAAATCCAAATTTCACGACATCAATACCAATCTCGATAATATCGCCTTGTTTTGCAGAACTTCTAAAATTAATCTCCGACATGTGTTTGGTAACAATCCTAGTGTTTTCTAATTGTATTATGGAATAAAGCGCTAATTCTTCATCAATCCAAGCCAATAATTTGCCTCCAAATAGAGTTCCGTTAGGATTTAAATCTTCAGGTTTTACCCATTTTCGTGTGTGAAATCTCATGTTATATATTTTTACAAAATTACGGTTTATAATTAATAGTTTAAATAAATAAACAATTACAATTCATATTATTTGTATAAGAGTGAATCCTTTTTTATCTTTAAAGAAAAAAATGAGTGTTAGAAATCAATTCATAAAAGAGTTTCGAGGAGTAACGTTAGGAACTATTTCATCCGAATCATCATCTGAGGAATACTTTCAAAATCAGACACTTCGTCCTATTTTAAAAATGCAAAACGAACTTTTTATTGAAATATTTAAAAACTATATTCTAAAAAGCAAAGCCAATTTTGAAACTTTTACGATTGATAAAAAACTACAATTTATTGAAAATAGCATTCAAAACGATATGAAATTCCGAAGTTTGTTAAATGGAATTGTAATTGGATTATTTACAACTGATGAATATTTATTGTATTCTCAAAACGTCAATGCCTTAAATAAAAGAATAATTACAATGCTAGTAGAACGAATTAAAAGCCAGTTGCAGTTATTCGATTGATTGAAATTATCTTTAAATATATTGAAATGAAACTGTTGGAAATTTAATTACATTAATCTTTTCTCCAAATTATAATCTTCCATCAAATACCCAAAATCCAACTCAATATCTTCTTCTCCTACTTTTTCAAAACCTAATTTTTTATAGAAATTGAAAGCGCTATTGAACCGATTTACATTCAATGAAATGATAGAATCATTGTTTTCAAGGGCTAATTTCTCTACTTCTACAAGTAATAATTTTCCAGCACCTTTTCTTTGAGATTCAGGAAGTAAGTAAATTTTGTGCAATCTGGTTTTAGCTCCACCCAAATAATGATGTTCATAAGATGCAAATCCTAAGCAAATGGAATCTTGTTTCACCAATAAAAAACGATGGTTTTTAGTACTGAAATTATCATTTAGAGCTTCATCCGAATAGAATTTCTCCAACATATAATCCAATTGCGCCTTTGATATAAATGAACCATAAGTAATTGGCCAAGTTTTGTATGCAATTTCTCGAATTATAGGAAAATCAGTTGGTTTGGCCTCAGATATTGAAATCATTTTTAAATATTGAATTACGATTTACCCGTGCATTGTTTCTCGTTTCCCATAATTTGCAATTACAGAAGCTTCAAATTCAATCCATTCGCGCCATCTTTTTTCAACATCAATTCCGTGACCGTATTTTCGGGCGTAGGTAATAAAGGTAGTATAATGTGCGGCTTCACTTTCCATCAAATCTCTATAGAAAATAGATAATTCTTCGTCATTAATATTTTCAGAAAGTACTTTGAATCGTTCACAACTTCTGGCTTCAATCATCGCCGAAAACAACATCCGTTCTACAAAACCAGAAACTCGACTTCCGTTGTTACTTTTCTTCATATATTGTGCTAATTCGCCAACATATTCGTCTTTTCGTTCTCGTGCTAAAGTCAATCCACGCTTTTTAATGATGTCGTGAACCATCTGAAAATGCTCGATTTCTTCTTTTGCCAAAGCCAACATATCCGAAACCAAATCAGGATATTCAGAATTAATTGTAATTATGGTAATGGCATTTGAAGCTGCTTTTTGTTCGCA
>CANIFM010000101.1 GCA_947466955.1 Bacteroidota bacterium | reverse complement strand
GGTCGTGTAATTGAGAACGAAAAACTGACTTTCGATCCAATTCCTGCAAAGAGTTATGCTTTTTGTTCGGATACGGTTTACAACGAAGCGATTATTCCGATTATTGAAAATGTAGATGTGTTGTATCACGAAGCCACTTTCTTAGATTCAGAGGAAAGTTTGGCAGAAAAAACCATGCATTGCACGGCAAAACAAGCGGCAAGAATTGCTTTGAAAGCCAATGTAAAACAATTGGTTTTAGGACATTATTCTACTCGGTATGAAAGTATAGAATTGTTTAAAGAAGAGGCAACAACAATTTTCGCTGAAGTTCTTTTGGCAGATGATGGTAAAAGTTTTGAGTTTTAATAATAAATCAATTGTTTTGGGTTTATTTTTTTGAATCAGTTTTCTAAAATCTAAAATCTAAAATCTAAAATCTATTCAATGGAAGATTTAAGTAATTATAGAAAATCATACGATAAAAGTGAACTTTTGGAAACTACAATTCCAGAAGATCCAATCAATTTATTCAACAGATGGTTTCACGAAGTAGAAGATTTTGGTGGCGTTGATGAAGTAAATGCGATGACCGTTGCTACAATAGGATTGGATGGTTTTCCAAAATCACGCGTGGTGCTTTTGAAAAAATATACTTTTGAAGGTTTTATATTTTACACCAATTATAATTCCGAAAAAGGAAAAGCCATATCAAATAATCCCAATATTTGTCTTTCTTTTTTTTGGCATACTTTAGAACGTCAGGTAATCATTAAAGGAATTGCCGAAAAAACAGCCAAGAATATTTCTGATGGCTATTTTGAATCGAGACCGGACGGAAGTAAATTGGGCGCCATAGTTTCAAACCAAAGTGACGTTATCCCTTCGAGAATCGTATTAGAAGAAAAGCTAAAACAATTGGAGAAAGATTTTCAAGGAAAAGAAATTCTGCGTCCTGATTTTTGGGGTGGATTTCTAGTAAAACCTATTGAAGTTGAATTTTGGCAAGGACGTCCCAATCGATTGCACGATAGAATTAGATACCAGTTGCAAGATGATTTCTCATGGAAAATTGATAGGTTATCTCCATGATAACAATTAAAATAAAAAAAATGCTTCATGCATACATAATATTAATATTTTTTTTATATTTGTTTATGATTTAACAACTTAAATAAAAATTATGAAAAAAATTTTACTATCTATTTCTTTTTTTCTCACAGGTGCATCTTTATTTGCGCAAGGAGGAACATCATGCAATGCAACTACAGCAGTAACGGGTACGCAAACTTGTGCTGCTTTCCCTACAACTAGTACTTATCAGACGGGTTGTTTAGGAACTGCAACGGGTTCAAAAGCAGCTTGGTATAAATATACTCCAACTGCAAATGGTGAAGTTACAATTTCATCGAATTTAACTGCAAACAATGGTACCACTTATATTGATGATACTCGTGTTTCTATTTTTAAAGGAACTGCTTGTGGGACTTTAACATGTGTTGATTATAACGATGATATAAGTTCAACAAACTATTTGTCTTCAGTTACATTTCCTGTAGCTGCAAATGCAACCTATTACATTCAGTGGGATAATTATTGGTTTACTACAGCAACAGTTCCTACTTTAGGGTTTAAATTTTCTTTAACCTTTACTACACCTACATGTATAAGACCAGGTAATCTTGATTTTTATTTACCAGATACTTATACAACTACTTCTGCAAATTTATATTGGAATCAAGCCATTGGCGCACCTGCAAATTACGATATTGATTCGAGTCCTACTTTTGCCACTGCGGCGGGAGCTGGTACAATTGTTTCTGCACCAGCTGGAACTGCAGCCTATGCAATAGGGGCAGTATCAGGTATTACATCATCTTCTAATTTTAGATATTATGTAAGATCTAATTGTGGCGGTACTCAAAGTGCTTGGGTTGGTCCAAAATATGGTTATTTAGCTAAGACTTTACCATATACAAATACTTTTGATGATGTAGCAAATAATTACACTGATGGATTTGTTGGATTTTCACGTTTTGCAAGTACAGCAACTACTACTCCTGCTAGTTATGCAGACAGTGTTGATGGCATTGGAAGTACAATGTACACGTATAATAGTACAACTGCTGCTTCTAACCTTTGGGCTTATTCTAGAGCTATTAGTTTAGTAGCTGGAGAACAAGTTACTATAAAATTTAAAACAAGACTTTACTCAGGGACTGCACCAATGACTTTGGCTTTAAAAGTAGGGACTGGACAAACTTCAACATTACAAACAACAGCTATCCAAACATTTACTACTTCAGATGCTGCTGCTTATACACAACAAACCGCTACTTGGACTGCAACAACTCCAGGTATTTACTATTTTGGATTAAATAATAATTCTCCATTGAATGCTTCACAAACCTATTTGTTTTTAGATACATTAGAATTATCTTCTGTTTTATCAACAACTGAATTTTTAAACTCTAAATTCTCAGTTTCTCCAAATCCTGCTAATGATTTTATTTCTGTTACTAATTCAGATAACATTCTTGTAAGTGGAATCTCAATTACAGATTTGAACGGAAGAGTTGTAAAACAAAATACTTACACAAACGTTTCAGATATTCAAGTAAATGTTTCAGATTTAGCTTCTGGAATGTACATGATGAACATTACTTCTGATAAAGGTTCAGTAACTAAAAAGATTGTTAAAAACTAATAATACTTTTTTATATAAAGCAAAAACTCCTCAAGCAATTGAGGAGTTTTTTTTTAATCTTTCTTTTTCTTGTCGGTATTCATCATAATTATAACAGCTCCAATTATTCCAATGATTACCAATCCGAATATAACAATCATAATAAAAGAACCATTTCCCCAAGAATAAAGCGCACTATTTCTCATAATTATTTCATTTAAAGTTACTTCAAAAATAAGGTACTTCAAAAATATAATTTATGATAATTGTCAGGTTATATATTTATTCTAAAAATTTAGATTTCAATTCTAATGTTGGAACCAGGCAACTTTCTTTTTTCCCATACCATAAATATCTGTTCTTGGCAACGTAATCATAAAGTAGGTTTCGCAATCCGTTTGGAATCAACTTAAATACAGTTCCTAAATGGAAAAATCCACCCAAGTTTTTAGCGATTTCTAATGCTGCCGCTGATTTAAAATTATAGGCAATTCCAGGTTCGTACAAAATTACACTGTCTATGTTTTTGTTTTCTAATCCAATGTGTTTTATTATTTGTTTACCAAATTCAGATTGCAAGGCGACAAATCGAAACATGTCTTTTTTATCGTGTTTAATGACAAACTGAACAGAGGCCTCGCACAAATTACAAACGCCATCAAACAGAATAATCTTTTTGCCTTTAGGAAAATCAAGCATAATTTTGAGTTTACAATTAGTATTATTTTTTCTTAGCTTCAACAAATTCTAATACTTCCAAACTTACCGTTGAAGTAAAAACCCCGTAGTTTACAACTGCTTTATTTCTTTCGATTTTATCAATAGTTCCAACCGCTTTTCCGTCAAACATTCGAACTCTATCACCTAATTTTAGAACTGGTTTTGGTTTTTCTACAACCAAATTGGCTTTTAGTTTTTTCTCTTTTTTGGCTGCTCGAATTTCTTCAACCTTAACTGTAACTTCCTGAATTACTTCCTTTTTTTTCTCGATAAAAGCTTTCACTTCCTTGGATGTCACTTTTATTCGTTTAGAATTTTCAATTTCTATGATTTTCATAAACTCGGAAACCAATTCTTTTTTGTTTTTTGTATTGAAATATTTTCCTGCTAAATCATCAATTTTTTGACCAATGTAAATGATCTTCTGATTGCTGTCATACAATTCCTGATAACTTTCTAATTTCTGTTTTATTTTGACATTGATAGTTTCCATTTTTTTGCCTTCTTCTCGCGCTTTCGATTCTTCTTCTTTCAAAGTTTGAGACGTTTTCTCCATTTTCGAGCGCTCTTTTTGTAAAGTAGCAATGGTTTTGTCAAAACGAACTTTTCCACCTTCAATTTTCTTTTTTGCTCTATTTATTAATCCAAATGGGATTCCATTTTTCTGAGCAACTTCAAACGTGAAGGAACTTCCTGCTTGCCCTAAAGCCAATTTATACATAGGCTCTAAAGTTTTTTCATCAAATAACATATTGGCATTCATCGCAAAAGGCAATTCGTTTGCTAACATTTTCAAATTTGAATAATGCGTTGTAATAATTCCAAATGCTTCTCGGTGATAAAATTCTTCCAAAAATATCTCTGCCAAGGCGCCACCCAAATCTGGATCGGAACCTGTACCAAATTCATCTATTAAAAACAAGGTTTTATTGTTGCACTTTTTCAAGAAATAATTCATATTCTTCAAGCGATAACTGTACGTGCTCAAATGATTTTCTATCGATTGATTGTCGCCAATATCAGTCAAAATTCTATCAAATAAGAATGTTTCGCTTCTTTCGTGAACGGGAATTAACATCCCAGATTGCAACATTAATTGTAATAATCCAACTGTTTTCAGGGAAATAGTTTTTCCTCCAGCATTGGGACCAGAAATCACAATAATCCGATTTTTTGTGTCTAATTCAATAGTTTGCGGATGCGTAATTTGGTTATTTTCTTTATTGTTTAAATATAAAATAGGGTGGAAGGCATCTTTGAAATACAACCTTCTTTCGTTAGTGATTTTTGGTAAAATACCATTAATCCGATTGGCATATTTTGCTTTTGCAGCAATTACATCAATGTCACTCAAAAAATCTTGGTACTGAATTATTAAAGGTAAAAAATGTCTAACTGTATTGGTCAAATACTTTAATATTCTCGTGATTTCTTCTTTTTCTTCATATTCTAAATTACTCAATTCTCGAGAATAATTTAAGGTTGCTTCAGGTTCAATATAGGCAATACTTCCTGTTTTTGAACTTCCAAGTATAGAACCTTTAACTTTCCTGCGATACATTGCTAAAACTGCTAAAACCCTGCGATTTTGCACAAAACTTTCTTTAATATCGTCTAAATATCCCAACGAATTGTATTGCGTCATTGCCATACCAAAACTCTGATTGACCTTGCCTCGTACCGTATTCATATTACGTCGAATATTCAATAAATCAACAGAGGCATTGTCTTTTATTTCCCCATATTTATCCACCACATCGTCCACCATCGCAATTATATCTTTGGTATATTCTACTTGAATTGCGCGTTTATTTAGATAGGGATAATAGTCGTCAAATTTCTTAAAATAAAGCAATAATACATTAACGGATGCTGAAATATTGGCAATTTTCCGAAAGCTTCCCACTTCCAAAAAACTATCTTCAATGGCAAGGAATTTAATCTCGTGGTTGATGGTTTCAAATCCGTGATTGGGAATTGCATTGTTATTTTGAAACGAAGATAAATATTCTGATGTTTGCATTAAAGCGTCCATCAATTCGTTTTTTTCATTGAAAGGTGTAATTTCTAATGCTTTTTGTTTTCCAATATCGGTATTACAAATTGAAGAAATAGTTTCTAAAACTGTAGGAAATTGAAGGTCTTGAAGTGTTTTTTCGTTAATGTTAATCATTATGCTTTTTAGAAATTTCTCGATACAAAAATAGGCAAATGTTAAGACTTTTAGAAGTAGTTTCACAAAGTTTTCGTAGTTGTTGTTGAATTTTTTAGATTAATAAAGTTGTGTATTGTAATTTGTATATTTGTATTTTTAAAAAAATTATGGAAACTCATTTGAATTCTTCCTGGCAAACTATTTTAACTACTGAAATACAAAAGCCGTATTTTAAAGATTTAATGTTGGCTGTTGCCAATGAATATGCTGTAAATAGTTGTTTCCCTCCTAAAGAACTTCTTTTCTCTGCTTTTGATTATTGTAGTTTCGATGATTTGAAAGTTGTAATTATTGGGCAAGATCCCTATCACGGCGAAGGTGAAGCCAATGGTTTATGCTTTTCTGTGAGTGAAAATATGAAAATTCCACCTTCTTTAAGAAATATATTTAGAGAACTAAATTCCGATTTAGACAGTTTGTTTCTACCAACTTCAGGTAATTTAGAGCGTTGGGCAAAACAAGGTATTTTGCTTTTGAATGCCACATTATCGGTTCAAAAAGACAAACCCAATAGCCACAAACATTTGAATTGGGGAAAATTTACAGATGCTGTAATTCAGGAAATTTCAGATAATAAAAGCAATGTAGTTTTCCTGCTTTGGGGAAATTTTGCTCATAAAAAAGGACTAAAAATCGACCGAACCAAACACTTGGTTTTAGAATCTGGACATCCATCGCCAATGAGCGCCAATCAAGGTAAATGGTTCGGAAACAAACATTTTAGCAAAACCAATGATTACTTGAAATCAAAAGGAATTGAAGTTATTATCTGGTAATTTCTGAAAAAGCTGCTTTTTTAGAAATAATTTTTAAGGCTACTAATTGGTCTTGAATTGAATTTAATTGTTCTTCTGAAAGTTGTTTCTGCGACCATTCTGTCAAGGATAACCATTCTTGAATATCTGCTACTTTTTGATGATATTTATTTGCTAAAACACCATCAATATTAGAAATTTCTTTAAAAGAAGCTGTTTTGGCATTTATGATTTCTAATATTTTGGATACAGTTTCTGGATGTTTTTCAAGGATTTCAGCTCGAACAGCAATTACGAAACAAGGCCAAGGAGTTGGGCAATCACCAATTCTTCTAAAAATTCCTTTATCAACTAATGGTTTTGTCATAAATCGTTCCCACATAAAATAATCAGCGGTTCCTTTGGTGAGTGCTTCAACAGCGCCATCAATCGTATTTATGATTTCAAATTGAAGATTTTGACTTTTCCAACCTTGATTATTTGCATTTACATACGCCATCAATTGCGATCCTGAACCCAATCTGGAAATGGCAACTTTTGTATATTCTAAATCAGAAAGTGTTTTATATTTTGATTTTGCAGCTACGTGAATTCCCCAAATCAAAGGAGATTCAACATATATTTGTACAATCTTGCTCGGATTTCCTGCAACAAAATCTTTGATTATTCCTTCAGTTAAAATAACAGCAATATCCGTTTCGCCATTTCGTAGCATTTGACACAATTTCCCTGTTCCTTCTGGAACATCAGTCCATTGTAAATCGATTTCATTGGCTATAAATTCGCCTTTTTCGATAGATAATTGCCAAGGTAAATTGAAATGTTCTGGAACACCTGCGATTTTTATTGTTGTCATTTAATATTTTAAATTTTTGGAATTTAAACTCGGTTATTCATATTTTCCATTTGCCACCATTTCCAGATTACGCTATCTTTATCCAAATAATTTTCCATAAATTCCATCCCTACTTTTTGTAGAATATGATTTGAAGCTCCATTTTCTGAATGAGTATATGCATTCATTACTTCAATTTTCAGATTTTTAAATCCGTAGTCTAACCAAAAAATAGAAGCCTCTGTTGCATATCCTTTGTTCCAAAATTTCTCATCTAATCTATAACCATAGTCAAAGAAATTTGAATTTCCGTTTTCAATATGATTATCAACATATTTAATTCCTGTCCAACCTATAAATTCGCCTGTTTCCTTAAGGATAGTAGCAAATCGACCGATATTATTATCTAGATATTGCTTTTGCACCATTTTAATAATTCCTCTAGTTTCATCTTTTGTTTGTGTAGGAGTTTGCCACAAATAGTTATGAACGTTTGGATTGTTATCCATTGTAAACATTGCATCCACATCTTCAAATCCTAAAGGTCTTAATAATAATCTATCAGTTTCTAGTAGTAAATCCATTTATGAACTGTTTAAATATTTACTTAGTCAATTTATCCAATGTATAAGCAATCAATTCATCGACTGCTTTGTATGGATCTTCACTAAAAGTTCCCGTTGCACGATTGGCGATAATTGCGTTTAGTGACAAAGCATTGTGTCCCAATAGTTTTGAAAGTCCATATATTGCAGCGGTTTCCATTTCTAAATTGGTTATCCTATTGTTGTCAAATTTGAAATCATCCATTTTAGAATTTAAGTTTTCATCTTGAATATCTAAACGTAAAACACGACCTTGAGGTCCGTAAAAACCTCCTGCAGTAGCTGTAATTCCTTTGTGAATTGTATCGCTTTCGATAAGTTGTTCTAATTTTTCAGAACAAGAAATTACGTAAGGTTTTCCTTTTCGTAAATCCCAATTGGTGTGTTTTATGAAAGCATCTTCCATTTCTGAATTTGAAATTTCATCGATTAAATAGGAGCGGAGCATGTTGTCTAATCCTAAACCGAATTTTGCCATTACAAAACTATCCACAGGAATGTTCGCTTGCAAAGAACCTGAAGTACCAATTCTAATGATGTTTAGAGAAGTTAATTCTGTTTTTGGTTGGCGTGTTTTCAAATCGATATTTACCAACGCATCCAATTCATTCATTACAATATCAATATTATCAGGTCCAATTCCCGTTGACATTACGGTGATTCGTTTGCCTTTTAAAGTTCCTGTTTGTGTTTTGAATTCTCTTTTTTGAGTTGAAAATTCAATACTGTCAAAAAACTGAGTTATTTTTTCAACCCTATTTTGATCGCCAACAAAGATAATATCGTGTGCAATATTCTCTGGCAATAAATTCAAGTGATAGACGCTTCCGTCTGGATTGAGTATTAATTCTGATGATTGTATCATATTTAGCCCCCTAACCCCCAAAGGGGAATTCCTATTGGGGTGAATAGGGTTTTGATTATTTTTTTATTTACGATATTTGGAGTTCCCCCTTCGGGGGCTAGGGGGCTACCCTCCAACGCGTTTAACTTTGAAGCCTTTTTCTTTTAGAATTGTCATGATTTTATCACGATAATCCCCTTGAATAATAATTGAATCGTCTTTGAAACTTCCGCCAACGCTTAATTTTGTTTTTAATTCTTTAGCTAAAATTTTAAAATCTTCATCAGTTCCTGTATATCCTTCAATAATGGTTGTAGGTTTCCCTTTTCGCTTTTCAAATTTGCAAATCATTGGTTCTTCTTGAATCCAAAGTTCTTTATCTTCTATGATTTTTTCTTCTTCGGTTGAAGGTTCGTGATCGGGAAATAGGTTTTTTAATTGGTCTAGTAAATCCATTTTTTTTTATTTATTATGAATTTACTCCCCCTTTGGGGGCTGGGGGGCTATCAATCCTAAGTCAACCAATCTTTCGTGCAAGAATTCTCCAGCAGAAATGTCGTCGTATAGTTTAGGATTATCCCCATCAATGCAGCTTTCTAAACAATCCAATCGCATATCGCTAACTGGGTGCATAAAAAACGGAATCGAATATCTCGAAGTTCCCCACAATTCTCTCGGCGGATTTACCACTTGGTGAATGGTTGATTTCAATTTGTTATTGGTATGTCTCGACAACATATCTCCCACATTTATGACCAATTCATCAGGCTGCGCCATGGCATCAATCCATTGACCATCATGTCGTTGAACTTGCAATCCTTTGCCTTGAGCGCCCATCAAAAGGGTAATCAAATTGATGTCGCCGTGAGCCGCTGCACGAATAGCATTTTCAGGTTCTGAAGTAATTGGTGGATAGTGAATTGGTCTTAAAAT
>CANIFM010000100.1 GCA_947466955.1 Bacteroidota bacterium | reverse complement strand
GATTTAGATGAAAGAATTAACTTTCCTCTTTACTACCCAATAGACACTACTAATATTGGAAGCGATAGAAGATCATTATTTTCTGTGTTATTAAAGGGAATTAAGGATGGTAAAATAACAGAAATATATTCTGATAGTTACTTCAACACTAAGAAAACATTGAAAGATATGTCTTCTTCATTTACATACATTGATACTCTTCAATCTGGTATTGATGAAATGAATGCGAATGGTATTGAAAATTACAAATCAAGAGTTGTTCCTGAAATTGTAAAAAAAGATAAAAAGGGGAAAATAATTTCTGTAACTCCTGCGACAACAGTTGCAGCTTCTAAAGTATTAGATCCTCAATATATTAACAAACAAGATTTAACTCCTGGTGATGTTACTGGTTATAAAATTAAAGGGTTTTGGTATTTTGACAAACGTCAAGGAGAACTAAAATACAGACTTTTAGGTCTTTGTCCAGTTGCTCCTGAAGCAAAAGAAAGAAATGCTGAAAATCCTGATTTAATAGAAATGTTCTGGGTTTACTTCCCAACAGTTCGGGATTTACTTCATGATGCAAAATCATTTAACAATAGAAATTCAGCAATGCCAATCGATTTTGATCATATTTTGAATTCAAGAAGATTTAATGCTGTAATTTATCAGGAAGAAAATGTACAAGGTGATAGAACTATCGAAGCCTATATGAAGGACAATTCACAAATGCAATTATTAGAATCAGAAAGAATCAAAGATAAGATTCGTGATTTTGAACAAGACATGTGGTGTTATTAGAATTTATAAATACATACAACTTAAAAACTCTTACTGTAATAGTAAGAGTTTTTTCTTTTAAATCTATTTTACTATGTTAGATTATATAATCGTTGGTTCAGGTCTCGCTGGAATTGCATTTACTGAAAAATCGTTGCAAAATGATAAGTCTATATTACTATTTGATAATCAATCTCAAAACTCTTCGAGAATTGCTGGCGGATTGTACAATCCAGTTATTTTGAAGCGTTTTAGCGAAGTTTGGCAAGCGCAAGAACAATTGCAGCTTTTAGATGAATTCTATCAAGCATTGGAACTTAAATTAAACATTAAAGTAGATTATAAAATTCCAATTCTTCGTAAATTTTTTTCCATTGAAGAGCAAAATAATTGGTTTTCGGCTTCTGATAATAAAAATTTAACACCATTTCTATCTTTAGATTTAATAGCTACTAAATACAAAGGAATCCAATCGCCTTTTGATTATGGTCAAGTTTTGCATACAGGCTATGTCGATACAGCTACTTTATTGGATTCATATATAGATTATTTAAAAAAATCTAATCAATTATTGCAGGAAACATTTGATTATAATGCATTAATAATTCGAAACGATTTCATCGAATATAAAAACATAAAATCTAAGCATATAATCTTTGCTGAAGGATTTGGGATGCATTCCAATCCATTTTTTAATCATTTGCCACTTGATGGTACAAAAGGTGAATTATTCATCATAAAAGCACCCGATTTAGTTTTGGATGCTATTATTAATACAAGCGTTTTTATTTTACCATTAGGGAATCATTTGTTCAAAGTTGGAGCAACATACAACTGGAAAGACAAAACAAATAGTCCAACAGAGGAAGGTAAGTCGGAATTATTATCAAGAATAAATGAAATTATAGACTGTGAATTTGAAATTATTGAACATTTTGCAGGAGTTCGTCCAACAGTCAGAGACAGAAAACCACTCGTTGGAACGCATCCAAATAACGAAAGAATGCACATTCTCAACGGACTTGGAACTCGTGGAGTAATGCTTGCGCCTTCAATGGCAAAAGCGTTATTTGAATCTATTGAAAATCAAAAACCATTAGACAATGAAATTGACATTCAAAGATTTATCAAAAAAAGTTAACCTATTGCTTAAAATCTTCATCATACGAAACAAACATGTTGATGTAAATATTTCTTGATAATCGAAGAACTAAAGGAAATGATAAAATTAAAACTGCAATAATTGATATAAATGTGATTTTTAAACTGGCATGAAATAGTACATAAGAAATAATAAATGCGGCAATTCCAATTGCAACATTCAAACCATAGCTCACATACATTGCACCATAAAAAAACGAAGGTTCAATTTGATATTTCAAACCACAATGACTGCAATTTTCATTCATTTTAAGGATTTTTGTCAAATGAAGCATGTTTTTATCCAAATACATACTCTCATTCTGACATTTAGGACAACTTCCTGTTAAAATACTATTTAATTTGGATCCTTTTTTTAACATTTGCAAAAAATTTATTTTTCCGATTTTGGTCCCGACTGTTCGGGATACAAATTTACACATACAATTTATATAAAAATCATAATAAATGCTTAATATACACAATCTATCTGTTTCCTTTGGAGGTACTTATTTATTTGAAGAAGTGACCTTTCGTTTGGGTGCTGGAGACAGAGTTGGACTCGTTGGAAAAAATGGTGCAGGAAAGTCCACAATGTTGAAAATTTTAGCACGAGATTTTGCCCCTGATTCTGGAGTAATTTCTCAAGAAAAAGAAGTAAGAATGGGTTTTCTTCGTCAAGATATTGATTTTGAACAAGGAAGAACCGTTCTTGAAGAAGCTTATGAAGCTTTTACAGATATTAAAATTGTAGAAAAAAAGCTGGAGCAAATCAATCATTTATTGGTTACAAGAACGGATTATGAAAGTGAAGAATACAGCCAAATCATCGAAGATTTATCCGATTATACGCACCGTTTCGATTTATTAGGCGGTTATAATTATATTGGCGACACCGAAAAAATCCTACTTGGATTAGGTTTCAAGCGGGAAGTATTCAACAATCAAACGGAAACTTTTTCTGGAGGTTGGAGAATGCGTATCGAATTAGCCAAATTATTATTGCAAGCAAATGACGTTTTGCTTTTAGATGAGCCAACGAATCACTTGGACATTGAAAGTATCATTTGGTTGGAAAGTTTCCTTAGAAATTATGCCGGAGTTGTCGTAATTGTATCGCACGATAAAATGTTTTTGGATAATGTAACAAACAGAACCATCGAAATTTCTCTCGGAAAAGCGTATGATTTCAATAAGCCGTATTCTGAATATTTAGAATTACGCCACGAAATCCGTGAAAAACAGTTGGCAACACAGAAAAATCAAGCCAAGAAAATTGAAGAAACCGAACGATTAATCGAAAAATTTCGAGCCAAAGCTTCCAAAGCTTCTATGGCACAATCGCTCATCAAAAAACTCGATAAGGTTGAACGAATTGAAGTCGATGAAGACGATAATTCCGTAATGAATATTTCTTTTCCAGTTTCCAAAGTACCTGGAAAAGTAGTTATTGAAGCCGATAAAGTAACCAAAAGTTATGGTGATAATACCATTCTAAAAGACATCACTTTATTGGTTGAACGCGGAAGCAAAATTGCATTTGTTGGTCAAAACGGGCAAGGAAAATCTACTTTTATCAAAGCAATTGTCAACGAATTTGAGTTTCAAGGAAGCATAAAATTAGGTCATAATGTGCAAGTGGGCTATTTTGCACAAAATCAAGCAGAGTATTTGGATGGCGAAATAACCTTGTTGCAAACTATGGAAGATGCGGCAACCGACACCAATCGTTCCAAAGTTCGCGATATGTTAGGTTCGTTTTTATTTCGTGGTGACGATGTCGAAAAAAAGGTAAAAGTCCTTTCTGGAGGCGAAAGAAATCGTCTGGCGCTATGCAAATTATTGTTGCAACCCATCAATGTTTTGGTTATGGATGAGCCTACAAATCACTTGGATATCAAGTCCAAAAACGTCTTAAAAGCCGCTTTGCAAAAATACGAAGGGACGCTTTTACTCGTTTCTCACGACAGGGATTTCCTACAAGGAATGTCGAATTTGGTTTATGAATTCAAAGACCAAAAAATCAAGGAATATCTTGGCGATGTCAACTATTTCTTGGAGCAACGCAACTTGGAAAATATGCGGGAAGTCGAGAAAAAAGATGCCATAAAACAAGCAGCACCAAAAGATAATAACAAAACTTCCTACGAAGATCAGAAGAAAAATAAAGCGGTTTACAATCGTTTGAGCAAAATTGAAAGTCAAATCAAGCAACTGGAAAAAGACATTCAAAACGATGATAAAATGGTCGCTTCAAACTATGACAAGCACGCTGAAAATGCTTCGTTTTTTATGGCATATAACAAAAAGAAAGCTGAATTAGAAAAGCTACTTTTTGACTGGGAAGTGGTTCAGGAAGAAATTGATAATTTATAGATGGGATTAGATTTCTATTTATAAATTGTTATAAATCTAATGAAAATGAAAACATTACTATTTTTATAGTCTAGAAATTAACAGGATATTGAATTAAAATAATTAAATTTATAATTTAAGGATGTGGAAAGAAAAAAATACTTTTATTTACATTTAATAATTAAAAAATGCACTTTATATCTACAGAATTAGAGGATTATATAGAAAAAAATTCTGAAAATGAACCGGAATTATTAGCTGCTTTAAATAAGGAAACGTATCAAAAAATACTACTTCCAAGAATGCTAAGCGGTCATTTCCAAGGACGTGTTTTAAGCATGTTATCCAAATTGATACGCCCAGTAAACATTCTCGAAATTGGAACATTTACTGGCTATGCAGCTTTATGTCTTTGCGAAGGTATAAATGAAAATGGGCAATTACATACTATTGATATCAAAGAAGAATTAGTAGATTTTCAAAGAAAATATTTTGACAAGTCACCTTGGGGAAGTCAAATTGTACAGCATTTAGGGGAAGCAATCTCAATTATCCCAACTTTAGATAAAAAATTTGATTTGGTTTTCATTGACGCAGATAAGGAAAACTACATAAATTATTTTGAATTAATTGTCCCTAAAATGAATAAAGGTGGGGTGATTTTATCCGATAATGTTTTATGGAGCGGAAAAGTACTTGAGCCGTTACAAAAAAATGATTCAAGCACAAAAGTACTTCTAGAATATAACGATTTACTCAAAAACGACCCACGTGTTGAAAGCGTATTATTGCCAATAAGAGATGGACTAACCGTGAGTAGAATACTATAATTAGTATATAAATTCTTATTTTAAATCGCTCAAGTCGCTTCCCGATTCCAATTCTTCAGGAGCATTTTTCTGTCTAAATAATCGAGCCGAAAGACTACCTTTTAATATGATTTTATCGCCTTTTACCTCAAGCCAACTTCCTTCTCGCAATCCTAAAACGGGTACAGTATTGAACTGATGATATTCTTTAATTCGGGTTTCCCGAGTTTCGCCGTTGTGTTTTAATTGTAAATCGGCATCTAAATAATGTGGATTCAAATTGAAAGGAACGATTCCTAATGTTTGAAAACTTGGTGGGTAAATAATAGGCATATCGTTGGTTGTTTGCATCGTTAAACCACAAATATTACTTCCTGCGCTGGTTCCTAAATAAGGTGTTCCAATTTTTATGGCATTTGCTAAAGCGTCCATAACGTTGTTTTTATACAATTGGAAAACCAATAAAAAAGTATTTCCACCTCCCGTAAAAATTCCTTCGGCTTGCTCGATTGCTACTTTTGGACTTTCAAACTCGTGAATTCCTTTAACAGCAATATTTATATTGGCGAAAGCCGCAGCAACTTTATTGGTATATTCTTCATACGAAATCCCACTTGGTTGCGCATACGGAATAAAAAGAATCGTATTACAATTCTTGAAATGCTCCGATAATTCAGGTAAAATATAGTCTAAATAGTCGCCACCATATAATGTAGAAGTACTTGCGATGATACAGTTTTTCATATTAATTGTAGTATTTAATGCGTTCAAAGTTACATTATTTTCTAAATTTCTAATCTGAAATTTCGGCACTTTATTTATTAACATAACTTTACCAAGCAATTTTCATTAATTTAGAACGCACTTAAATACTTTTACAATTAATAAAAGGTGTTAATTATTATTTTATGAAGAACTGGTTTGTTGTCCTATTATTTTTTACGACAGTCTGCACTTGGTCACAAACCAGCAACGAAAAAATCCTACACGGAAAAATTGTAGCTGATTCTGCATCAGTGGCTGGAATTGATGTGGTGAATTTAGGCAATGAAAAAGTTATCGTAACTAATAACAAAGGCGAATTTTCTATTTTGGCAAAAGTCGATGATATTTTGGTTTTTTCATCAATGACTTTAGAAATGAAACGAATGTTGGTTGATGAAGACGATTTGAAATCGGAAACGATAACCATTTATATGACTCCGAAAATAAATGAACTAAACGAAGTAATTGTCAAGAAAAATGCAGCTGAAGGCATCAGTATAATTCCAGGTCAAAAGCATTATACACCTGCCGAACGAAAATTATATACCGCAACTTCAGGATTATTAGACGCACCGCTAAACTGGCTTTCTGGAAGAACAGAAATGCTAAAAAAAGAAGTTATTGTGGAACGAAAAGAGCGAATGTTATATAAAGTTGGCATTCTTTATGACGATAAATATTATATTCAAACATTGAAAGTCCCAGGAATTTATATTGATGATTTTCAACGTTACTTAATAGAAGACAAGGAATTTGCGGCAGCTTTGAAAGTAAAAAATAGAACAATGATGTTGTTTTTGATTTCAAAATTGGCAGTAAATTACAATGCTATTCCAAAATAGAAATGGATTAACTACATTTGAAAAATGAAAAAAATACTTTTATATACCTTAATAGGAATAACATTTTTTGCAGGAACTTCCTTTGGGATTCATAAATTTTATGTTTCCATTTACCAAATTAAGTATACACAAGAAAAGAAAATGTTGCAAATTACTTCCCGAATTTTTATTGACGATTTAAATGCGGTTCTTTATAAAAAATACAATAAAAAAACTTTTTTAGGCGAATCGAATGAATCTCCAGACGATATTGTTCTAATGAAGAAATATATTTTAGAAAATTTTACTTTAAAAGTAAATGGGCAACAAAAAACCATCAATTATCTTAGTAATGAATTAGAAGGAAACGTGATTGTTTGTTATTATAACATCAAAGAAATTTCTAAAATAAAAACATTAGAAGTAAAAAATACGGCACTTCTTGAATTAAATTCTGAGCAACAAAATATTATACAGTCCACTATTTACGGAGAAAAACAAAGTTTGTTGCTTACGGAAAGTTCGGTTAGCGGAATGTTAAAATAACAACTTCTAATTATTCTTCAAATAAATTATTTACTTTAGCAATTGAAAGCTAACTATCACACTTTTATGAAAAAAATTACATCTGTATTCCTATTGTTTTTTGCTACAATTTCAATTTCAACATTTGCACAGGAAGTTAAAGAAAGTACTAAAACTAAAGAGTTAGGTCACGAAGACAAAAATAAATTTCGTCAAATGTATGATTTATTGGCAACTCCCAATATGTATCGCACCGCTTCTGGCGCGCCAGGCCCTGAATATTATCAGCAGCAAGCCGATTATAAAATGGATATTGAATTAGATGACAAAAACACAAAAGTTTACGGTACCGAAACCATAACTTATACCAATAATGCGAAGGAATCTTTGGAGTATTTATGGCTTCAATTAGATCAAAATATAGCTGCTAGAACTTCAAAAACTCCGTTAGTTGAAAATGCTAAAATCGATCCCGCAATAAGTGCCGCTGGATTTTCAAGAAAATATTTAGAAGAAAAATTCGACGGTGGTTTCAAAATTGATTATGTAAAAGATGCCAAAGGAAATCCCATTTCATATACTGTGAACGAAACGATGATGCGGATTAATTTAGTAAAACCATTGGCTTTTGGTGAAAAAATAGCCTTGAATATCAAATGGAATTACAACGTCAATAATTATATGTTGGATGGAGGTCGTTCCGGTTACGAGCATTTTAAAGACGGTAATAATTTGTATGTTTTAGCGCAATTTTACCCTAGAATGGCGGTCTATAATGATGTTGAAGGTTGGCAAAATATGCAATTTTGGGGAAGTGGAGAATTCGCTTTGCCTTTCGGAAATTATGAAGTTAACATTACCGTTCCTGCAGATCACATTCTAGAAGCTACAGGAGTTTTGCAAAATAGAGCTGAAGTTTTCACAGCAGAACAGGTAAAACGGTATGCTCAAGCTGAAAATTCTTTCGACAAACCAGTAATAATAGTAACGCAAGCCGAAGCTACTGAAACTGAAAAAGGATTTTCTGAAAAGAAAAAAACGTGGAAATTCAAAGCAGAAAATGTTCGAGATTTTGGAATTTCAACTTCAAGAAAATTTATCTTGGATGCAATGGCAGTAAAATTAGGCGGAAAAACCGTAATGGCGATTTCGTTATATCCAAAAGAAGGAAATCCGTTGTGGGAACAATATTCAACTCGTGCCGTTGCTCACACTTTAAAAAGCTATTCCAGTTATACATTTGATTATCCTTATCCAAAAGCAATTTCTGTAAATGCGCAAGATCAAGGAATGGAATACCCGATGATTTGCTGGAATTTTGGTCGTCCCGATGCTGATGGGAAATATACCGACAGAGTAAAATACGGAATGTTAGGCGTAATAATTCACGAAGTAGGACACAATTTTTTCCCAATGATTGTCAATTCTGATGAGCGACAATGGACTTGGATGGACGAAGGATTGAATACTTTTATGGAATATTTAGCCGAAATTTCTTGGGAGTCAACTTTTCCTGTTGATCGTGGACCTGCAAATAAAATCGTTCCTTATATGAGTGGCGATCAAAAAAATATTGAGCCAATAATGACCAATTCCGAAGCGATAAAACAATTTGGAAACAATGCTTATGGTAAGCCCGCAGCAGGTTTGAATATTTTGCGTGAGACAATTATGGGGCACGAATTGTTTGATTATGCATTCAAAACGTATGCAAATCGATGGAAATTTAAACACCCAACCCCAGAAGATTTTTTTAGAACGATGGAAGACGCATCGGCAACTGATTTGGATTGGTTTATTCGTGGTTGGTTTTACACTACAGATTATACCGATATTGGAATTAAAGAAGTCAAACAATATTACGTGAGTAATGAGGCGCCAAAAGACTTTAAGACCCCTACTCCATCAAGAAGAAACCGATTAAAAACAACTGGCCCGATGGTTTTTATGGTTTCAAATACAAGTGAAAGTTTTAAGCCAGAAATGAATAAAGCATTGGAAATTAAAGAAATAAAAACATTGGATGATTTTTTGAAAACCAACTTCAAACCCGAAGAAATTGCAAAATTCGATTCGCCTAAATATTTCTATGAAGTGAGCTTCAATAAGCCTGGAGGATTGGTTATGCCTATTATTGTGGAACTTACTTTTGAAGATGGAACTACAGAAAATCAAACATTCCCAGCGCAAATTTGGAGGATGAATGACGATGAAGTAACTCGAACATTTGCTACAAAAAAAGTAATTAAAAAGATTGTAGTTGACCCAAAATTAGAGACGGCAGATATTGACATCACAAACAATACTTGGCCAAAAGAAGAAGTGAAATCTAAATTTGATTAACATATTTTTATAAGTCAATTAAAAACAGCTTCATAAAAACTTTGTAACTTTGCAATAAAATAAATCGATATGTTTGGAATAGGTGGTGGCGAATTAATTCTAATTTTATTTGTAGTCTTGATGCTTTTCGGCTCAGATAAAATTCCTGACATTGCAAGAACAATGGGAAAAGCAATGGCGCAATTAAAAAACGCGACTAATGACATCAAAAG
>CANIFM010000099.1 GCA_947466955.1 Bacteroidota bacterium | reverse complement strand
CCTGTTAATAATGCGATTTTCAATTTCATACTATCTCAATTTTATGCTTGTACTGCTGTTATTTTCCCTTTTTCAAAGGCTTCAATTTTATCTTTATTATTGATTAAAAAATCAATATCGTCAAATCCATTTATCATACAAATTTTCTTGTAGGCGTCAATTTCAAAATCAGCAATCAAAGCAGAATTTTCAACTGCAATGGTTTGTTCTTCTAAATTGACACATAAATTAGTACTTGGATTTTCTTGAATTATAGTTGTAATTTCTTTCAAAAATTCTGGCGAAACTAATATTGGCAACAAGCCATTATTTAAAGCATTTCCTTTGAAAATATCTGCAAAATAACTTGATACAATTACTTTAAATCCATAATCGGCTAATGCCCAAGCGGCGTGTTCACGGCTACTTCCACAACCAAAATTATCACCAGCAACTAAAATACTACCAGAATATTTTTTGTCATTTAATGCAAATGAAGTTATAATTTCATCCTTATCGTCAAATCTCCAATCTCTGAATAAGTTATTTCCAAAACCAATTTTATCTGTCACTTTCAAGAATCTTGCTGGAATAATTTGATCGGTATCTATGTTTTCAATTGGTAATGGAACCGCCGTTGTAACTAATTTTATAAACTTTTCCATATTAATTTAAGTGTAAAGTAATATCAATAATCTTTCCTTCAATTGCCGTTGCTGCAGCCACAAGCGGACTTGCCAAAAGCGTTCTTGAACCTTGTCCTTGTCGTCCTTCAAAATTTCTATTGGACGTAGAAACGCAATATTCTCCAGCAGGAACTTTGTCGTCATTCATTGCCAAACACGCAGAACAACCCGGTTGACGAATTTCAAAACCAGCTGCTTCAAATATTGATGTTAGCCCTTCGGCGTGGATTTGTTTCGCTACTTGTTGGGAACCAGGAACGATTAACGCAACTACATTCTTCGCTTTTTGTTTCCCTTTTATATACTTTGCAACCACTCTAAAATCTTCAATTCTGGAATTGGTGCAACTTCCAATAAAAACGTAATTTATAGGTTTGTTCAACAACTGTTCGCCTTGTTCAAATCCCATATATTCTAATGATTTTTCAAAAGAAACATCGTTCAAAACAGGAATAGTTCCATTGATTTTTATTCCCATTCCAGGATTCGTTCCATAGGTTAACATTGGGGCGATATCGGCTGCATCAAAATCATATTCTTTATCAAAAACAGCCCCTTCATCGGTTGGAAGTGTTTTCCAATAGGCAATTTTCGCTTCTAATTCTGCACCTTGGGGAGCGAATTTTTTTCCTTTTACATACTCATAAGTCGTATCGTCAGGAGCAATCATTCCACCACGAGCACCCATTTCAATACTCATATTACAAACAGTCATTCGACCTTCCATACTCATTTCTTCGAATACATTTCCTGCATATTCACAGAAATAACCCGTGCCAGAATTCGTTCCGATTTTAGAAATTATATATAAAATAACATCTTTGGCAAGAACGCCTTTTGCTAATTTTCCATTTACTTTGACACGCAAACTTTTTGGTTTTTCAAGCAACAAACACTGACTTGCAAAAACTTGTGCCACTTGGCTTGTGCCGATACCAAAAGCAATTGTTCCAAAAGCACCGTGTGTAGAAGTGTGGCTATCACCGCAAACAATCGTCATTCCGGGTTGGGTGATTCCTAATTCTGGAGCAATTACGTGAACAATTCCTTGGTATTCGTGACCTAATCCGTACAATTCCACTCCGTTTTTAGCACAGTTTTTAGTCAGCATTTCAATCTGATTCCGAGCTAAATCATCTACAATAGGCAAATGTTGGTTGATAGTAGCGACGTTGTGATCGGCTGTAGCCACAATTTGATTGGGTCTAAAAACAGGAATATTACGCTCTTCCAATTCGGCGAAAGCCTGTGGACTCGTAACTTCGTGAATTAAATGTTTGTCTATATATAAAACCTGAGGTCCGTTTGGTACATTAGTAACCACGTGACTGTCCCAAACTTTATCGAATAATGTTTTTTTATCCATGTTTATACAAAAATTCCAATATTACTTATTTTTATAATTTGATGAACATCGCCATCAATAACTTCTTTTTTTCTGTCAGCAAATTTCAAAAACTCATTATAGACAATGTCCAATTGCAATTTTGTCAATTCATAACCAATTTTTTTAGCTCGATATGCCAAGGCAGCTCTTCCACTTCTTGCCGTTAAAATAATGGCAGATTCTGTAACGCCAACATCTCTTGGATCCATAATTTCATACGTAGAACTGTTTTTTATCATTCCATCTTGGTGAATTCCTGAGCTGTGCGCAAAAGCATTTGCACCTACAATTGCTTTGTTAGGCTGCACAAACATCCCCATACTTTCAGAAACCATTCGGCTTGTATCGTATAATAATTTGGCGTTTATATTGGTATCCAAACCTAAATCTGGGTGTTGACGCAAAATCATTACCACTTCTTCCAAAGCCGTATTTCCCGCTCTTTCCCCTATTCCATTGATGGTACATTCAATTTGTCGCGCTCCATTTATTACTCCTGCAATAGAATTGGCAGTAGCCATTCCTAAATCATTGTGACAATGACAAGAAAGAATTGCTTTTTCAATTCCGATTACATTTTCTCTTAGATATTTGATTTTCGCACCGTATTCTTCAGGAAGACAATAGCCCGTTGTGTCTGGGATATTTAAAACTGTAGCTCCCGCTTTGATTGCTTCACTGCAAACTAATGCAAGGAATTCATTATCAGTTCTGCCGGCGTCTTCGGCATAAAATTCAACATCATCAACGAAAGTTTTGGCAAATGCAACGGCTTCGGCGGCACGATCA
This sequence comes from Bacteroidota bacterium, assembly GCA_947466955.1. Lineage (GTDB taxonomy): Bacteria > Bacteroidota > Bacteroidia > Flavobacteriales > Flavobacteriaceae > Flavobacterium. The sequence continues at coordinate 6,929 of CANIFM010000099.1, read as the reverse complement.
ATAATTTCGTTTCTTGAAGCGTTAAATTTATATTTAATATGAGAATCAGAAGTTCCAATTCCGGTATGAATTCTTGGTTTTAATGCAAATTTCAAAGCTTGAGCAGCCACTTCAATATCGTTTTTTACAGCTCTTGTTAAGGCGCAAACGGTGGCATTTTTTACAATTTTAGAAATTGCAACAACAGAATTAAAATCTCCTGGACTTGAAACTGGAAAACCTGCCTCAATTACATCAACACCCAATTCGTCCAAACGCTTTGCAATGACTAGCTTTTGCTCCGTATTTAATCTGCATCCAGGGACTTGTTCTCCGTCACGCAAAGTGGTGTCAAATATTTGTACTTTTTGATTATCCATATCGATATTTAAACTTAATTTTATTATCTCGATACGAATGTATATATTGTGATTGTTTCTGAATGTATTTGTTTGCATTCATCTACAGTATTAAACGAAAAAATACAACTATTAAAAAACTGATTATCAAATAATTAAAAGTACTTTTTTTACGATGGCAAACGCTACAAAAGATAATTTATTTGTGCTTATTTCTTCTCTTTCTAAATCAGAAAAAAGGCAATTTAAACTCTACGTAAACCGATTAGGGGTAAATGTAGATGCTAAATTTTTATTGCTTTTCAATCTTTTGGATAAAATGAATGATTATAATGAAGAGGATATTTTGAAAAGTAAGATTGTTACCAAATTGCAATTATCGAATTTAAAAGCGCATTTGTACAAACAGATATTGGTTAGTTTAAGGTTAAATCCTGTGAATCAAAATATTCGGATTCAGATTAGAGAACAATTAGATTTTGCTACCATTTTATATCACAAAGGATTGTACAAGCAAAGTTTGAAAATTTTAGACAAGACCAAATTAGTTGCATTAGAACATGAAGAAAAAAATATTGCCTTTGAAATTGTTGAATTAGAAAAAATTATTGAGTCACAATACATCACCCGAAGTATTGAAGATCGCGCCGATGAACTTTCTATCCAAGCCAAAGAATTGAGCCAGCAAAATGTAATTGCGAGCAAACTTTCCAATATTTCCCTGCAATTGTATAGCATTATGCTCAAAACGGGTTATGCCAAAAGCGATTTGGAAATGCAAGAAATAACGGATTATTTCAATAATAGAATGCCCGAATATCAAATTGAAGAACTTGGATTCCGAGAAAAATTATGGCTTTACAAAGCACATTTATGGCATAGTTTTTTGATTCAGGATTTTCTTTCCTGCTATAAATATGCAAGTAAATGGGTTAATTTATTCAATGATAATCCACAAATGATTTATCTAAACCCCGTTTGGTACATCAAAGGAAACAGCTATTTATTGGAATGTTTGTATCTTATAAAACACAAATCGTATTCTAAGGACGTTTTGCAACAATTGGAACAGACGATTTCAAAGGAAGAATTTCCCAAAAACGACAATACCACTTCCTTATATTTCTTATGTTATTATAGCAGTAAATTCAATTTGCACTTTTTAGAAGGCGATTTTGAGGGCGGAAAATACTTGGTTGATGAAGTGCTAAAAAACCTAAAAATCAACGAAGATCGAATAGATGAGCACCACGTAATGGTGTTTTATTACAAAATTGCAAGTCTATATTTTGGTGCTGGAGACAATAGAAAATGCATCGAATATTTAAAGAAAATTATCGATAATAAAAACTTGTCAATGCGGGAAGATTTGATGTGTTTTGCACGAGTTTTGAGTTTAGTTGCCCATTATGAATGCGGTATGGATTATCATTTAGAAGTACAATTAAAAAGTACTTACAAATTTCTAATTAAGATGAATGACTTGCACGAGGTGCAACGAGAAATGATTAAATTCTTGAAAAATTTGGGTTCAATTTTTCCTCATCAATTGAAAGGAGAATTCAAAAAACTACATACCAGATTGAAAACGTTTGAGAATCATCCTTATGAGAAACGTGCTTTTTTGTATTTGGATATTATTTCTTGGTTGGAAAGCAAAATCGAAAACAAAACTGTGGCTTCGATTATTCAGGAGAAAGCGAAGAAGTTATTGCGCTAAAAAAAGCCCAAATTTCTTGAGACTCATAGCTTATTTTCTCTGATATAAATATGGATTGGAACTCCTGATAAATCCCAAATCCCGAAATTTATTGAAACCGCTGTTAGCAATTGTTTTTTATTCTTCAAACATATCTGACTTGCTTTTAATAAGTTTATCTCCTTTAAAATACAAGAATCTATTATACTGTTCTTCCTTATTTAAATTTACACCATTTATTAAATCATTCATAAAACGTTTATTTAAACTGTTTGCATATTTCTTGTTATAATATTGCTCATTAGCAATAAGCATTGGGAAATTTGAAACATTTTGATTTTGCATTTTCTGAATATCGTAATAATCAGCTACAACATATAAATTATAGTTTTTTGATGTGCAGTAATTCTGACAAGCAGCAATAGATATGCAAGACTTGCTCGAACAATTTGGTCCCCAAAAATAAACAATTGAAGAATCATTTTTCGTCAAACATAACCGTAATTGTTTTCCAGTTATTGCATAAATTTTTTCATTGTTTACAAAGGTGCTAATAGTAGAATCTTTGTTTACAAATACTATCTTTTTCTTGTCCTTATCTGAAAGTCTATTGTAACCAGTATAAAAACCAGGAGTATTGGTTATGATACAACTACTTAACAATAGGAGAAATAATGATGAAATAATAATTTTTATCATATTTGGGTTCAATTCAGCTTGTTTTCTCTTCATAAAATATTTGCTAACGTTCTAGCGCTACAAGCAGTTTGGGGCTAAATTAAGTCCATTATTCGGATTTGCCAAATCTTCCAAATACAAAACCATTTTTCCATTAAGCCTAAACCCCCAATCTCGCCAAACGGCTGTTAGCGGTTCGGGCTTTGTTCTATCCATTCCATTCATACCAATAATGTCGTCCAAGGCCTAAATTGCTGAATAGCTGTAAGTGAATTGCAATTAGACCTACAAATATAATTATTGCTACTATTTTATTTATAGATTTTTCGTCGTCGCGTTTTAAAACCGAAGACAATAAAATTCCAAATGTAGGAACAAGACCAACAAACAATAATAAATGAACCCAGCCGAGTCCTTCATTATCGTGTGTTCCACCTGAATATAATTTTATAGATATGTCATTTAATGCAACAAATAGAAAAGTCAAAATGCTAATGAAGATAACTCTGATATTTTTTGTTCCAAAGCAAATCAGAGAACTTGTTATTGTCAAAACGATTGGTGTCAACATAATTCCATTTGGTGCGAAAAAGTGTCCGATTAGCCCGTTCAGAATAACTGTCAATGTTGCAATTCCTAATGCTATAAAATTATTCATATATTTTATTGTCTGTGGATTTTTTTAGCCTGACCGCTAACGGTTTCTAGCTACGCGACTACTCGGAGTTAGCGAACCGAGTTTTCTCCACTAAGATAGAAAGTTCATCGTGAAAACCAAGCGTGAAGTTAAGATAAACCAGCGTTGCTCGCATAGGTAGGGTTAGCAGCAGTTTTTGATTGTTTATAAATTTTTTTCAATTAAAACGATTACACTTTCTGTCTTATCACCAAACATATCTCTTGCCCAATTCTTAGGTACAGTAAACTTGTCCAAAATTAAAAATAAAGCAAAGCCTTCGTCTTGCGACCACCATTTTCCGCCACGCCTTACACCTTCAATTGCAATCTCTCTTTTTATGTTTCCTCCTTTTGGATGTTTCAACCACAAAAACATAGAGTATTGCCCAAGCCCTTCCATTGTAAGAAAGAAATTATCAATTTCTTTTAAATTATCATATTTCCCTTTGAAATATTCGTTTTGCCGCTGTTTCATTAATGACAAACCTTCGTTTACAGTACTTCTTTCTAACGCATTTTTTTTAATTGTGTCATAGAAAAAATTAATTTCTTTTTTATAGTAATTTAAATAGGTCGTGTCTTTTGCAAAAATGTTCTGAACTATGTCATCACTAAATTCAATTCCATAATTATTTTGTTTTTCAAATGCTGTTATTTTTTTTCCAAAATTTTGCATTTGTTGTGAGTGAGAAAATTCGTGTATAAAAACTCCAGTAATAAGGTTTTCGATACCCAATTCATTACTTGAAACTCCTGCTTGCTGCCAAAAGCTAGGTAATGGCATTACAAAAAATGATTTACCTTCAGCTGGTATTTCCGCAGCAAATGACATTAAGTTGATTGGTATAATAGATTTATCGGGAAGAGTTATAGTGTCATTATGTAATTCCCTTTTCCAGTGAAATTTCAAATTCATTAAATTTTTTCCAATAACAGGATTGCCATTTTTTATAGTAATCGAAGAGGTTGAATAAACATATTTATCGTCAAAAAAAACAAATTCAACGGGTCTGACTTTTTCAATTTTATAAAATTCTTTACTAACTAATTTCCAAGCAGAAAACCATTTATTCGTTGCATTGTAAAATGCTAAATCTCTTTTTTGTTCATCGGTTTTATTTTGCCCGAAAACAGATATACTCGTAGAAATTAAAATTAAAATGTAAAATACTTTTATCATAGTAGGCTGTCTATTAAAATTGCTGCTGACGTTTTGTGGCTTCAAGAAGTGGCGATGAACCAAGACCAAGCCTTTACAAATATAACCAAAACTTTAAATTAAAAACCTTTCCAATTTCTGATAAATCCCTTGCCTCGCCATTTCTTGAAACCGCTGTTAGCAGAAGATTTAATTTTCCATTTTGTTTTTCACTTTTTCTATCATTTCATTATATTCGTTTTTGTCATAAACACTTATTTCTCTTTTTAATTTATGATTTTTACAAAATAGTTCAATTTTATCACTTAAAATTTGAGACTCATTAATTTCTGATTGAACTTGCAAAAACATTTCGTTTATTTTGTCTTTTTCTATTGTTAAGTTTCCATTAATTACTTTGATTGAAGGAAATAAAAAAATTTCTAACAGTTTGTCCGATTCTTCGATATATTTAAGTGTTTCCTCTTTTAAATTAATTTTCGTATCTAATTCATTCAAGCTATTAATAAATTCTTTGTTATTTTTAATTGATAATTTAGCCTCATTATACATTTCAATCAATTCAGAATTTGGTTGTTTTGCTTTAAGTTGAACAATAACTTTCTGAATTAACGGATTTATTTTTGCGCTAATATTTTTTACACAAAGTTCTATGTTGTTTTTAAATTTTTGTTCCTTGTTTTCTTTCTTTTGTGCATTTAAATTAAATGCAATTATAATCAAGAATAATGTAAATGCTTTTTTTAAATTTCTCATTTTTTCAAAAATTTTCTGCTAACTCTTATATATACTCAGTTTTCAAGCTAAAAACTGAGTATATCTATCTTTTTTGACTGTATATACTCAACTCTGGTTGCGTATTATTTATTTTCAAATGTAGTTTTAATTAATCAATAAATACCTTATTTATTTTTATTTAAAAAACCAAGAATTAAAAGCAAGAAAATGACTATTCCCTCAGCCCCGATTGAGGCGGTATCCTCGCAGCGAAGCGAAGAGATTGAGCCGAAAGCGGGAATTGCAACTCCAAATACAAGAGGACAATTCGCTCCAAATTATAATATCGGAAATAATTTTAAATTTATTTAGGTAGGTTTTAAACAAAAAAAAACCTCAATTTCTTGAGGCTTATAGCTTATTTTTCTCTGATATAAATATCGATTGGAACTCCTGAGAAATCCCAGTTTTCACGGATTTTATTTTCTAAGAAACGCTTATAGGCTTCTTTTACATATTGAGGCAAATTGGCAAAAAACACGAACTGAGGCGTTGGCGTTGGCAATTGCATACAATATTTAATTTTTACATATTTCCCTTTCAAAGCTGGTGGTGGGTAGCCTTCAATGACTTTCAACATATAATCATTGAATTTTGAAGTCGGAATTCTTTGTTTTCTATTTTCAAAAACTTGAACCGTAGCTTCCAATGCTTTTAGCAAACGTTGCTTGGTCAATGCAGAAACAAAAAGAATGGGTACATCAACAAATGGCATTAATTCCTCTCGGATTTTAGCTTCGTAATCCCGTGTTGACATCGTGTCTTTTTCGACTAAATCCCATTTGTTCACAAGGATTACAACGCCTTTACGGTTTTTTTCTGCCAACCAAAATATACTTTGATCTTGTCCTTCAAAACCACGAGTGGCATCGATAATCAGGATGCAAATATCGGCGTGTTCAATGGCACGAACCGAACGCATCACAGAATAAAATTCTAAATCTTCTTTTACTTTTGCTTTACGACGAATTCCTGCGGTATCAACCAAATTAAATTCAAAACCAAAACGGTCAAATTTTGTGTCAATTGCATCCCGAGTTGTTCCTGCAATGTCGGTAACAATATATCTTTCTTTGCCAATTAATGCATTGATAAAACTTGATTTTCCAGCATTTGGACGACCTACAACTGCAAAACGAGGCAATTCTAATTCTTCTTGTGTTGGCTCTGGTTTTATTGGGAAAGCATCAATTAAGGCATCCAATAAATCTCCTGTTCCACTTCCTGAAATACTTGCAAAAGTGTAATATTCTCCCAATCCAAGGTTATAAAACTCGATGGCATCTTTTTCACGCATTGAGTTATCAACCTTATTAACGGCTAATAAAACAGGTTTTGTAACCTTACGCAATAATCTCGCAACGGCATCATCCATTGGGGTTATGCCTTCTTCAACGTCAACTACAAAAATAATTACGTCGGCTTCGTCAATTGCTAATTCGACTTGTTTGCGGATTTCAGCTTCAAAAACGTCGTCAGAACCACGCACATATCCACCGGTATCAATTACAGAAAATTCCTTTCCATTCCATTCACTTTTTCCGTAGTTTCTATCACGAGTTACGCCCGAAACAGAATCTACGATAGCTTCTCTTCTTTG
>CANIFM010000098.1 GCA_947466955.1 Bacteroidota bacterium | reverse complement strand
TGTTTTCCCGACTTTTTTTCATAATCCAAAGTAGCATTTAAGTTTGAAACCAATTGATTGACATTTTCAACTGTTAGATATTTGGTTATTAAACCTAGATTGTTCAAATTTTCTGGCTTTGACAAAACTAAATTCAATTCCAAAACTGGAGTTACCGCTTTGTAAAATGCTAAATATACTTTATCATCCTCTGTTGAACCAGCAACTAAAGGCTCAGCTTTTAATAATGTAGCTTTATATTCCGCCAAATCTGCATCAGAAGTTTTCTCTTTTGCATATATTTTTTTAAGCGTTTTTAACTCCTCTTTTTGAGCAAAAGTAGCTACAGAAAGCATCATTGCTGATACAAGTAGTATTAATTTACTTTTCATAATTCAATTTTATTATTATTTATTCTTCACTATCGTCGTCAGATTCATCGTCAGAATCCGCATCTTCTTCGTCAGAAACTTCATCGTCGTCGTCATCGTCATCAGCAGCGCCTTCTTCCTCTTCAAGAACTTCCAAAACTGGTTTCACTCTTTCGATTGCTTCTACTTCAATAACATTTCCATCTTCATCCAAAACTTCTTCAACTACATCGTCTTTCATAACTTTAGTAACTGCTGCAATAGAATCATTTCCTTTGATATTGATTAGTTTCACACCTTGTGTTGCACGGCCCATTACTCTCAAATCCTCAACTGCCATTCTAATGGTCAATCCAGATTTGTTGATAATCATTAAATCATCGGCATCAGTTACAGCATTAATAGAAATTAATTTACCTGTTTTTTCAGTGATATTTAGCGTTTTCACCCCTTTTCCACCACGGTTGGTAATTCTATATTCGTCAATACTTGAACGTTTTCCATAACCATTTTCTGCAACAACAAGTATTTCACTACTCATATCATTTACAGAAACCATTCCGATTACTTCATCAGATTCATCTCTTAAAGTAATTCCACGAACTCCAGAAGCTGTTCTTCCCATTGGACGGGTTTTGCTTTCTTCAAAACGAACCATTTTACCAGATTTAACCGCAATCATAATTTGACTGTTTCCATCTGTTAATTTCGCTTCTAATAATTCATCACCTTCTTTAATAGTAATTGCCGCAACTCCGTTCACACGAGGTTTAGAATATTTATCAAGTGACGTTTTCTTAACTTGACCTTTCTTAGTTACCATTATAAGGTTGTGACTGTTGGTATATTCTTTATCTTTTAGATCTTGTGTACAAATAAATGCTTTCACTTTATCATCACTTTCAATGTTGATTAAGTTTTGTAAAGCACGTCCTTTTGCCGTTTTGCTTCCTTCTGGAATTTCATATACACGCATCCAGAAACATTTTCCTTTTTGAGTAAAGAACATCATATATTGGTGATTTGTTGCCACAAACATGTGTTCTAAGAAATCTAAATCTCTTGTTCCCGCACTTTTTTGCCCAACTCCTCCTCTATTTTGAGTTTTGTATTCTGTAAGATTCGTTCGTTTAATATAACCAGCGTGAGAAATCGTAATTACTACATTTTCATCGGCAATTAAATCTTCAATACTTACATCGCCTCCAGAATATTCAATTACAGATCGACGGGCATCTCCATATTTATCTCGGATTTCAACAAGTTCCTCTTTAATTAAAGCAGTTCTTAAATTTACATCTGCAAGTAAGCCTTTCAAATGCTCAATTAATTTCATCAATTCGTCATATTCTGCTCTCAACTTGTCTTGTTCTAGACCAGTTAACTGACGCAAACGCATTTCTACGATAGCACGAGATTGAATATCTGATAATTTGAATCTTTCAACTAATTTTTCTCTTGCTTCTTCTGTGTTTTTTGAACTACGGATTAAAGCAATTACTTCGTCAATATTATCAGAAGCAATAATTAATCCTTCTAAAATATGTGCTCTTTCTTCAGCTTTACGCAATTCAAATTGTGTTCTACGAACTACAACTTCGTGACGGTGCTCGATGAAATAGTGAATCATATCCTTCAAATTCAACATCTGAGGACGCCCTTTCACCAAGGCAATATTATTTACACTAAAAGAAGATTGTAATTGTGTAAATTTATAAAGTGTATTCAAAACTACGTTTGGCGTAGCATCTCTCTTTAATATATATACAATTCGCATTCCGTTTCTATCCGATTCATCACGGATATTCGCAATACCTTCAATTTTTTTGTCATTAACTAAATCAGCCGTTCTCTTGATCATATCGGCTTTATTCACCTGATATGGAATTTCTGTTACAATGATAGATTCTCTTCCGTCAACCTCTTCAAAGTTCACTTTAGCTCTCATTACAATTCTTCCACGACCCGTTTTGAACGCTTCACGAACACCTTCATAACCATAAATTATTCCTCCAGTTGGAAAATCTGGGGCTTTAATATGATTCATCAATTCGTCAATTTCAATGTCGGTATTGTCTAAATACGCCAACGTTCCATTGATAACTTCCGTTAAATTGTGCGGTGGCATATTGGTAGCCATACCAACAGCAATTCCCGTAGCTCCGTTTATTAACAAAGTTGGAACTCTTGTAGGCATTACTTTTGGCTCATATAAAGTATCATCAAAATTCAATTGAAAATCAACGGTTTCTTTTTCGATATCTGCCATAATCTCTTCCGAAATCTTACGCATTCTCGCTTCAGTATAACGCATTGCTGCAGGACTATCGCCATCAACAGAACCAAAGTTACCCTGTCCGTCAACTAAAAGATACCGCATACTCCATTCTTGAGCCATACGAACCATCGCATCATAAACAGAAGTATCTCCGTGTGGATGGTACTTTCCTAAAACTTCTCCTACAATTCTTGCAGATTTTTTATGGGCAGATTTTGAAGTAATCCCCAATTCGTGCATTCCAAAAAGTACTCTTCGATGTACAGGTTTCAAACCGTCTCTAACATCTGGAAGTGCTCGTGATACAATTACCGACATCGAATAATCGATGTAAGCTGTTTTCATTTCATCTTCTATGTTAATAGGAATTAACTTTTCTCCGTCAGACATATTATATAGTTATATTAAAAATTATTTTGTTTCAAAAAATCTTGCTAATATAGTCTTTATAAAATATTTTTAATGCAAATTCATACATAAATTTAGATGATTTATTAACAAATTTATCAGACGATATAGTTGATAAATTAATTCCCCATTTCTCTTTCATTATCAGATATTTTTTTGTCATTTAGCTGACATTACTTACATAGTAGGTATGATTTTTGTATTTATTACAAATATTCACTAAATTTACAATAAGCAATAAGAACAATATGGATGATAATTTTTCACCAAGGGTAAAAGATGTAATAACGTACAGTAAAGAAGAAGCCTTTCGTTTAGGTCACGACTTCATTGGAACAGAACACTTAATGCTCGGTATCTTGAGAGATGGCAACGGAACAGCCATTGATATTTTGAATAATTTATCAATTGATTTGGATTTTTTACGTAGAAAAGTAGAAATCCTAAGTCCCGCCAATCCAAGGAATGAATTCAACAATGAAAAGAAAAATTTGCATCTTACCCGTCAAGCGGAAAGAGCGTTAAAGACAACTTTTCTTGAGGCTAAAGTGTTTCAAAGCACCTTAATCAGTACGGCACATTTACTTTTGTGCATACTTCGAAATGAGAATGATCCAACAACCAAGCTGCTTAACAAGTTAAAAATTGATTATGACACAGCTAAAGAACAATATCTAAATATGACACCAAATAATATTGAAGGTGAATTCTTAGAAAATTTACCAAGAGCCGAATCTTATAATGAAGATTCAGGACAAGATGACAGTCTAAAAGGCGATAGTTTTAATAATCCCGCCAATAAATCAAACAAAAAATCTAAAACTCCTGTTTTAGATAATTTTGGGAGAGATTTAACAGAAATGGCCGAAGAAGGAAAATTAGATCCTGTAGTTGGTCGTGAAAAAGAAATTGAGCGTGTTTCTCAAATTTTGAGTCGCCGTAAAAAGAACAATCCATTGCTAATTGGAGAACCTGGAGTGGGAAAATCTGCTATTGCAGAAGGTCTTGCTTTGCGGATTATACAAAAGAAAGTCTCTCGGATTTTGTTTAACAAACGTGTGGTAACCCTTGATTTAGCAAGCCTTGTTGCGGGAACAAAATACCGCGGACAGTTTGAAGAACGAATGAAAGCGGTAATGAATGAATTGGAAAAGAATGACGATATTATTCTTTTCATTGATGAAATTCACACTATTGTTGGTGCTGGTGGAGCAACAGGTTCTTTGGATGCTTCCAATATGTTTAAACCCGCCCTTGCCCGTGGAGAAATTCAATGTATTGGCGCAACAACATTAGACGAATACCGACAATATATTGAAAAAGATGGCGCTTTAGAGCGTCGTTTCCAGAAGATAATCGTCGAACCGACTTCTGTTGAAGAAACGATTACCATATTAAATAATATCAAAAACAAATACGAAGACCATCATAACGTAACTTATACAGACGAAGCAATTGAGGCGTGTGTGAAATTAACAAACCGATATATGTCGGAGCGTTTCCTTCCAGACAAAGCTATTGACGCGCTTGACGAAGCAGGTTCTCGTGTTCATATTACCAATATTGAAGTGCCAAAACAAATTTTAGAATTGGAACGTCAATTGGAAGAAGTTCGTGAATTGAAAAATTCTGTTGTTAAAAGACAGAAATATGAAGAAGCCGCAAAACTTCGTGATGATGAAAAACGCATCGAAAAAGATTTGGCAATTGCCCAAGAACAATGGGAAGAAGATGCCAAAAACAATCGTATTTTAGTTACTGAAGACAATGTTGCCGATGTGGTTTCTATGATGACAGGAATCCCTGTTAATCGTATTGCACAAACTGAAAGTAACAAGTTAGCTAGACTTCCTGAACTTATTCAAGATAAGGTAGTTGGTCAAAATGAAGCGGTTATGAAAATCGCACGTTCTATTCAACGAAATCGTGCAGGATTGAAAGATCCAAACCGACCAATTGGTTCCTTCATTTTCTTGGGACAAACGGGTGTTGGAAAAACACAATTAGCCAAAGTTTTAGCCAAAGAATTATTCGATTCTGAAGATGCTTTAGTACGAATTGATATGAGTGAATATATGGAAAAATTCGCAATTTCAAGATTGGTTGGAGCACCTCCAGGATATGTTGGTTATGAAGAAGGCGGACAATTAACCGAAAAAGTTCGCAGAAAACCATATTGTGTCGTATTATTAGATGAAATCGAAAAAGCGCATCCTGATGTTTTCAATATGATGTTGCAAGTTTTAGATGACGGCTATTTAACCGATAGTTTGGGTCGCAAAATCGATTTTAAAAACACGATTATCATTATGACTTCTAATATTGGTGCGCGCCAACTGAAAGATTTCGGTCAGGGTGTAGGTTTTGGAACCGCTGCTAAAATTTCGCAAGCCGATGACAATTCTAAAAGCATCATCGAAAACGCACTTAAAAAAGCATTTGCACCCGAATTTCTTAACAGAATTGACGATGTAATTGTTTTCAATGCCTTAGAAAAACATGATATTGACTTGATTATTGAAATCGAATTGAAAAAATTATACTCAAGAGTTAAAGAATTGGGCTACAACCTTAATTTATCAGATACCGCCAAAGCGTTCATTGCCGAAAAAGGATTTGACAAACAATTTGGTGCCAGACCACTAAAAAGGGCGATTCAAAAATATGTTGAAGATGCTCTGGCAGAGGAAATCATCACCAGTAAAATTGGTTCGGGAGACGAGATTTATATGGATTTGGACGAAACTTCGCAAGAATTATTCGTGAATGTAAAAAAAGCACCAGAACCTACAAATCAATAGTTTCAAAACCTTTAGAATACTAAAACCCGACTTGTTTCATAGCAAGTCGGGTTTATTATTTATAAATGTTTCTTTTTTTTGAATCGAATTGTCCCCGAATTTTTGCTGTTGCAATTCCCGCTTTCGGCTATATCTCTTCGCTTCGCTGCAAGGACAACACCTCAAATGCAATTAACTGAACTCCAATTAAAATAAAAGTATCGTGAAGTAATCGGGACTCAATGGAAAAATCATTTTCTAACTTTTCTATTTTGGCTTTCAAAATTCCATTTATTAAATAAATTCTGATACCTAAAAAATTACAATTTGCACTCCTAATTAAAAGATTGCTTCTTGCCTTTCAAAGCATTACTTTTGTAAAAAAAATACACTTGTGAATTATTTATCTGTTGAAAATATCTCTAAATCTTTTGGGGAAAGAACGCTTTTTGAAAACATCTCTTTTGGGATTAATAAAGACCAAAAAATTGCCTTTATAGCCAAAAATGGTTCGGGGAAAACCACTATTATGAACATCATAAATGGTTTTGACGAGCCTGATACTGGGCAAGTGGTGCTTAGAAAAAGCATTAGAATGGCGTTTTTATCGCAAGACAATAAATTGCAAGAAGAATTGACGATTGAGGAAAGCATTTTTGCATCGGATAATGAGAGTTTGAAGGTGATTTCGGCTTATGAAAAAGCGTTGGAAAACCCTGAGGATGAAGAGGCGTATCAAAAAGCATTTGACGGAATGGACCAACATAATGCTTGGGATTTTGAAACGCAATACAAGCAAATTTTGTTCAAATTGAAGTTGGAAGATTTCAAATTGAAAGTCAAAAATCTTTCGGGTGGACAGAAAAAAAGATTGTCATTGGCGATTATTTTGATCAACCGTCCTGACTTGTTAATTCTTGATGAACCTACGAATCACTTGGATTTAGAGATGATTGAGTGGTTGGAAAGTTATTTTGCCAAAGAAAATATTACATTGTTTATGGTGACGCACGACCGTTTCTTTTTAGAGCGCGTTTGTAATGAAATCATTGAATTGGACAACGGAAAAATATACCAATACAAAGGGAATTATTCTTATTATTTAGAGAAAAAAGAAGAGCGAATTGCATCTGAAAATTCGAGTGTGGACAAGGCACAAAACTTGTTTGTAAAAGAATTAGAATGGATGCGTCGCCAGCCAAAAGCGAGAACGTGCAAGAGCAAATCTCGTCAGGATGATTTTTATGAAATTAAGGAAAAAGCACAAAGTCGCCGTCGGGAAAATGTGGTAGAATTGGAAATTAATATGGAACGAATGGGAAGCAAAATTATTGAGCTTCACAAAATTTCCAAGAAATTCAAGGATCACGTGATTTTGGATAATTTCAATTTTGATTTTCAACGTGGCGAACGCATTGGGATTATTGGTAAAAATGGAACCGGAAAATCTACTTTTTTGAACTTGTTGACAGGAACACTTCCGCTGGATAGTGGGAAAGTGGTTGTGGGTGATACGATAAAAATTGGGTATTACACGCAAAGTGGAATTAATCCAAAACCGGGGCAGCGTGTGATTGATGTAATTAAGGAATACGGCGAATATATTCCGTTGACGAAAGGGAAAATTATTTCGGCTTCGCAATTATTGGAACGGTTTTTATTTGACAGCAAAAAGCAATATGATTATGTAGAAAAATTAAGTGGTGGCGAATTGAAACGTTTGTATTTATGTACGGTTTTGATTCAGAATCCTAACTTTTTGATTCTTGATGAACCAACGAATGATTTGGATATTGTTACCTTGAATGTTTTGGAAAGCTTCCTTTTGGATTATCCTGGTTGTTTGTTGGTGGTTTCGCACGACAGGTATTTTATGGATAAAATCGTTGATAATTTATTTGTTTTTAGAGGTCAAGGCGTGATAGAAAATTTCCCTGGGAATTATTCTGATTTTAGAGCGTATGAAGACAGTGCGGATGTGGCGCAAAAAGAGATTGCTTCGAATCTCGCAATGACAGCAAAAAACGATTGGAAGCAAAACAATCCAACTGGGAATTTAACGTTCAATGAGCAGAAAGAATTTCAGAAAATTGAAAGAGAAATCAAGGATTTAGAAATTGATAAAGCCAAAATTGAGCAATTATTTTCAGATGGAAAAGTGGATGAAAATGATATTGAGAAAAAGGCAAATGAGTTGAAAAATATCATTACCAAAATGGAAGCGAAAGAGGAACGCTGGTTTGAGCTTTCGAGTAAAATGGAAGGGTAATTTATTGTTTCACGAAGGTTTACGAAGTTAGAAAACGAAGATTCACAAAGTTTTTGAATATTGGTGAAAAAATAAAACACAGATTTCCACAGATTTCCACAGAAATAAATAATATAATTGTTTTAGATTCAACAGCAAAAATAACTGAAATTCACAAATGGTACAATTTATACTTTTAAATATTTCATTGATAGTTAAACATTCTGCTAAAGAAAATGACAACGCTTTCTTTGGATTGTTTTTTCCTTTAATAATATTGATATTTTGGGTTTCAATGGGAAACCCTTTGAAAAAATGGAAAGAAGACACTTCAAATGATAGTTTAATTCGTTCTATGTACAGATTTCGTTATTTTGCAAGCTTTATTATGATCTGCTTGATGACGATTATAGGAGTTTACAGAGGAATTCGTTATTTCTGGTTTAATTAATCGTTGTCTAAACAATTTTATACTTCTGAAATTATTCAATAAAAAACCACAACAAAATCTACTCTGTTGTGGTTTTTTTAGCTATTCCTATATAGTTGAACGATAATTGATTGAAAAGCACTGAATTTCAATTTACAATGAAAAATGCTACAACAATACTTAATGTTTTTATAAAAATTTACGTTAATAGAAAATACTCATTTTATGTTTATAGCTTTACTAAAAATACTATTTAAAACAATTTTAAAATTACAAGATGTTAAAAAAATTCACATTATCCGATAAACTATTATTCGTTTCGGCATTACTTTCTCTAATTTTTTCAGAGATTTTATATTTTCAGGGGAACAAGGATCAAGCGATATTTATTGGAATTTGGGTTCCATCGATATTAGCATTTGGTATTTATTTAAAACTAATACAAAACAGCAAAGATGTCTAACCTAATCCCATATTTTGCGGGGCTAATAACACTATTGTTTGGAATAGCATTTGCCCTAGCGCTTCAGTCGCCAAAAAAAGGAAAATAATAAATGCAGATTGATTTTGCAGTTTATTCAACTTAATAGCCCAATTGCTCGGATTTATAGTCCGAGCTTTTTATTTTTAGAAAAAGGGTTTTATCATTTAAAATATTTCACGAAGAATCACAATGAGAAAACACGAAGGTTAGCAAAAAGTTTGTGAAAAACTAATGAAAATATAATGAAACACAGATTCTCACATATTTTCACGGAAAAAATGTAAAAACCACAACAAAATCTAATTCTGTTGTGTTTTTTTGTTCCTTTGCGAGTTCCCCCATCAATGGTCAGTGGGCTGGGGCTTATCTGAGGGTCATCCGACCAGAAAACGGTCGTCGGCAGGTCGGCTGAGGGTCATCCGACCAGAAAACGATTGTCGGCGGCTCGGATGAGGGTCATCCGATGAGAAAACGATTGTCGGCGGCTCGGCTGAGGGTCATCCGACCAGAAAACGATCGTCGGCAGGTCGGCTGACCCTTTTCTGAACTCAAACAAATAATTTTGAAAAAGGCTTTTTCGATTTCAAAGAAGTAAATTTAAAAAAGGCTTTTTCGATTTCAAAGAAAAACTAAAATTGTAAAAACCGGAATAAAATATAATTCTGAAATGATTTTTTTATTTGAAACCCAAAAAAACTTACAATGCTTGAATTTTCATTAAATCACTTCCAATACCTACTTTCCCATAGCCCCGATGGAAGGGAAAATCCCGAGCTTTTTAGCGAGGATTTGGAATGACAGCGGGAAATAGCTCCAAAAAAAATTGCGATAATTGGACAAAGTTGAAAAAGATTAACAAATGTTAACAAAAT
>CANIFM010000097.1 GCA_947466955.1 Bacteroidota bacterium | reverse complement strand
GGATTCGTTAAAGATTTTTGATCTAAAAAAAATTTATCAATCCAGCCGGTTGCTGATGGGTTTATCATTGCTTCGAATTAGAGCAACAAATTTATATATTTTCAAGCATTAATAGAGCGATTTTACACTAAATTAATTTTTACTTGATAATTGCTGAACACGCTACTCTTGCTCCTGAATTTCCAGTAGGTTGCGTTACGTAATCATCGGGTCCTTGATGCACGATTAAACCTTTTCCAACAATATCTTTGGTAGCATCGCCGCAACCAATGCACCATTCTGAAGTTGTAATAGTGATTGTTCCGTTGCCAAATTCATCAGTTGTAAAATTCCCAATATCTCCTTTGTGTGCTTCTCCTTCACCCAATTTTCCGTGTTTTTTGAATGTTGGATTCCAATGTCCTCCTGCAGAACTTCCGTCAGCAGCAGTACAATCTGATTTTTCGTGAATGTGAATTGCGTGAATTCCAGGTTTTAATCCTTTGAAATTGGCTGTAAAAGTTACTTGACCGTTTTTTTCTGTAAAAACCCCAGAACCAGAAACATTACTATTGCTTTTCGGTTCAAAAGTTACGTTTAATTTATTTGAAACACCATTAGATGAATTGGTTTTACAGCCAATAATTAAAGCAATAATTATTGCGAATGAGACGATTATTTTTTTCATAATTAGAAATTTAATTTTTATTAAAATTAGGTATAAATTCTTATAAATCGAGTTTAAAATAACTTAATGTTATATTAAAATTTCAACGTTTTTTTATATAAAAAAATCACTTTGCAAATGAATACAAAGTGACTTTTTAACCAAAAAACAACAATAACTATCTTTATGTTTTAGAAACAATATTCATTTTTCTCCACCAATTTAGAGGTGATAACTTCTCTCAAACCAACAATATTTGGCATATTGGTGTATTTAGTAAATCTGCGTAATCCCATTAACATCATTCGTTGTTCATCGCCTTCAGCAAAAGAAATAATGCTTTCTTTTCCTTTTAGGTTGATAATATCTACGGCTTTATACAAGTATAATTTAGCCATTGCAATTTGTTCCTTAACTTTATCTTCACCTAATTTTTTAGCTGTTTTTTCAGTTCTTAGAATAGTGCTTTCTGCCATGTAAATTTCAATTAACATATCTGCAGCCGCCATTAATAATTGTTGGTGTGCATCTAAATCGGGACCATATTTCTGAACAGCTCCGCCCGCTACCATTAGGAATGCTTTTTTTAATTTTCCAATTAATTCTTTTTCTTCAGCAAATAATTCGGAATAATCAGGGGTTTCAAACGATGGAATTCCCATCAATTCCTCTTGAACCTTAGAAGCAGGACCTAATAAATCAACATGACCTTTCATCGCTTTTTTAATCAACATTCCCACCGAAAGCATTCTGTTGATTTCATTTGTACCTTCATAAATTCGCGCAATTCTGGCATCTCGCCAGGCACTTTCCATCGGAGTATCTTCTGAAAATCCCATTCCACCAAAAATTTGAATTCCTTCGTCGGCACAATTTTGTACATCTTCAGAAACAGCTACTTTTAGAATCGAACATTCAATAGCATATTCTTCTACTCCTTTTAATTCTGCTTCTTGATGCGAAGTTCCTTCGGCTTCACGGGCGTGAATACGGTCTTCAATATCTTTTGAAGCTCTATAAGTAGCGCTTTCTCCCGCATAACACGAAGTTGCCATTTCGGCTAATTTATAGCGAATAGCTCCAAATTGTGCAATCGGAGTATTGAATTGAATTCTTTCATTGGCGTATTTTATAGCGCCAGAAGTAACTCTTCGTTGAGCATCTAAGCAGGCTGCAGCCAATTTTATTCTTCCTACATTCAACGCATTCATAGCAATTTTGAAACCATTTCCTCTTTCCGAAAGCATGTTTTCAATGGGTACAACGGTATCGTTAAAGAAAACCTGACGCGTTGAAGACGCTCGAATTCCTAATTTGTGTTCTTCTTCACCCATTGAAATTCCATTGCTAGAATCATTTTCTACAATAAAACCAGTAATGTTTTTATCATCTCCAATTCTTGCAAAAACAATGAATACCGAACAAAATCCTGCATTAGAAATCCACATTTTTCCTCCCGTGATTTTATATTGCGTTCCATCTTCCGATAAAACTGCTTTTGTTTTTCCGGAATTGGCATCAGATCCAGCACCTGGTTCTGTCAAACAATAAGCTCCAAACCATTCGCCAGAAGCAAGTTTCGGTACGTATTTTTGTTTTTGTTCTTCGGTTCCGTATAAAGTAATTGGCATTGTTCCAATTCCAGTATGTGCACCAAAAGCCGTTGAAAAGGAACCTGTTGCACCCGAAATATAATCGCATACCAAAACCGTATTTACAAATCCCATTCCCATTCCACCATAAGATTCTGGAACAGCGATACTCAGAAAACCTAAATCCCCCGCTTTCTTCATGGTCTCTTCGGTAAGAGCGTAATCTTTATTTTCAAATCGGCTTTTGTTGGGCCAAATCTCTTTGTCCACAAATTCTTTAACCGAATCCCGCATCATTAATTGCTCCTCATTGAAATCTTCTGGTGTGAAGATATCTTCGCATTTCGTCTCTTTTACGATAAATTGTCCGCCTCTTGTTTTAATATCCATATCGGCCCCCTAACCCCCGAAGGGGGAATTCCTACTAGGGGTAAGTAGGGTTTTAGATTATATACTTTTTTTTTATTTATTATCAAGAGAGTCCCCCCTTTGGGGGTTAGGGGGCTTACAACAATTCATAAATCCCTGCACTTCCTTGTCCAGTTCCCACACACATACTCACAATTCCGTATTTATTTCCTCTGAGTTTCATTTCTTCAAATAGTTGAACCGATAATTTTGCACCTGTACAACCAAGTGGATGTCCCATGGCAATAGCGCCGCCATTCACATTTACGATATCAGGATTCAATCCCAATTCTCGAATTACGGCTAATGATTGCGAGGCAAATGCTTCGTTCAATTCTATTAAATCAATATCTTTTAATTGCAATCCCGCTTGTTTTAAGGCTTTTGGAATCGCTTTTACGGGGCCAATTCCCATAATTCTTGGTTCAACACCCGCCGAAGCAAAATTTACCAAACGGGCAATAGGAGTGAGGTTCAATTCTTTTACCATTTCTTCGCTCATAATTAAAACGAAAGCAGCTCCATCACTCATTTGCGATGAATTTCCCGCAGTGACACTTCCATCAGCGGCGAAAACAGGTCGTAATCCTGCCAACGCTTCTACCGAAGTTCCTGCTCTTGGACCTTCATCTTTATTTACTATATAGGATTTGGTTTCTTTTTTGCCATTTTCATTTATAAAAGTTTGTTCCACAGTTATCGGAACAATTTGTTTGTCGAATTTTCCTTCGGCTTGTGCTTTCAAAGCTTTCAAATGCGAATTATAAGCAAACTCATCTTGGTCAATTCTCGATATATTATATTGTTTGGCAACAGCTTCAGCAGTCAAACCCATTCCCCAGTAATAATCTTCATTTCCCGCTTTTGCAACAGCATAATCGGGTGTTGGTTTGTAACCTCCCATTGGAATAAAACTCATACTTTCTGCACCACCAGCAATGATACAATCGGCCATTCCTGACTGAATTTTAGCAGTAGCCATTCCTATAGTTTCTAATCCCGAAGCGCAATATCTATTAACTGTTACACCTGGAACATCTTCGATTTTCAATCCCATTAAGGAAATCAATCGTCCCATATTCAATCCTTGTTCGGCTTCTGGCATGGCGTTTCCAACCATGACATCATCGATGCGTTTTTTGTCGAAATCGGGCAATTCATTCATCATAAACTGAATGGTTTCAGCTGCCAATTCATCAGGACGCTTGAATCTAAATACGCCTTTTGGTGCTTTTCCCACGGCGGTTCTGTATGCTTTTACGATATAGGCTGTTTTCATAAATAAGCCCCCTAACCCCCGAAGGGGAATTCCTATTAGGGGTAAATAGGGTTTTAGAATCACATTTTTAATTATAGAATGTGATATATTATTATTTCAATTATTTAAAGAACTTTATAAAATCCAAAATTGGTATTCACAATTTTGAGCATTCCCCCTTTGGGGGTTAGGGGGCTAGTTTCTTAACGGTTTCCCTTTGGTTAACATAAACTGAATTCTTTCCAATGTTTTTCTTTCCGTGCAAAGCGACAAAAAAGCTTCTCTTTCAATATCCAATAAATATTGTTCGGATACGAATGTCGGTTCGGATAAATCGCCACCAGCCATTACATAAGCCAGTTTATTAGCGATTTTTTTGTCGTGCTCGGAGATGTATTTTCCTGCTTCCATTTGGTCGGTTCCAACTAAGAACATTCCTAAAGCTTGTTTTCCCAAAACTTTCACATCATTTCGGCGAATTGGTTGCGTATAACCGGCTTCTGCCATTAGTAAAGCGTGTTTTTTTGCTTCGGCAATTTGACGGTCTTTATTCACTACAACAACGTCTTTTCCGTGTTGTAAAATTCCTAAATCAAAGGCTTCATAAGCCGAAGTTGAAACTTTTGCCATCGCCACGGTCATAAAATATTCTTGCAAAACATTCAGTTCCACATCGTTTTTACGAAATAAATCCGAAGCTCTCAACGTCATTTCTTTCGATCCTCCGCCACCTGGAATTACGCCAACTCCAAATTCAACCAAACCAATGTATGTTTCTGCAGCAGCAACCACTTTATCGGCGTGCATGCTCATTTCGCAACCGCCACCCAAAGTCATTCCGTGAGGTGCTACAATTACTGGGATTCCCGAATAACGCACGCGCATCATCGTGTCTTGAAACATTTTGATTGCCATATTTAATTCGTCATATTCTTGTTCGACTGCCATCATAAATATCATTCCGATATTTGCTCCCACAGAAAAATTCGCTCCTTGGTTTCCAATAACCAAACCTTGATATTCTTTTTCCGATAAGTCAATTGCTTTATTAATTGCTTGTAAAACATCTCCACCAATGGTATTCATTTTCGATTGGAATTCTAAATTCAAAATTCCATCTCCCAAATCTTGAATAATTGCACCGCTATTACTCCATATTTTTTTGCTTTCGCGAATGTTGTTCAGAATGATAAACGCATCTTGTCCTGGAACTTTAGTTTGCGTTTTATTTGAAATATTATAAAAATAGGTAGCTCCCTCTTTTATGGTATAAAAACTCGAATTTCCAGAAGCCAGCATTTCATCAACCCAAGCATTTGGTTCTAAACCTTCGGCTTTCATAATTTCGATTCCTTTTTCAACACCAATCGCATCCCAAATTTCGAAAGGCCCGTTTTCCCAACCGAAACCTGCTTTCATAGCATCATCGATTTTGTACAATTCATTCGAGATTTCTGGAATTCTATTGGAAACATAAGCAAACATTCCAGCAAAACTCTTTCTATAGAATTCACCCGCTTTGTCTTTTCCTTTTACCAAAACTTTGAAACGATCAATCGGTTTGTCAATGGTTTTTGTTAATTCTAATGTCGCAAACGATGCTTTTTTGGCAGCACGATATTCCAAACTATCTAAATCCAAAGACAGAATATCTCTTCCTTCTTTTTTGTAAAAACCTTGTCCTGTTTTGCTTCCAAGCCAATTGTTTTCCATCATTTTTGTGATGAAATCAGGCAATTTGAATAACTCATGTTGTTCGTCGTTAGGACAATTTTCATAAATTCCGTTGGCAACATGAACTAAAGTATCCAAACCAACCACATCAACCGTTCTGAAAGTCGCTGATTTTGGTCTTCCAATAACGGGTCCTGTTAATTTATCTACTTCTTCAATGGTCAATCCTAATTCTTTAACCAAATGAAACAAGCTTTGAATTCCGAAAATTCCAATTCTGTTTCCAATAAAAGCTGGAGTATCTTTGGCAACGACTGAAGTTTTTCCCAAGAATTTTTCGCCATATATGGTCAAAAACTCCAATACTTCAGTTGAAGTTTGAGGTCCTGGAATAATTTCGAATAATTTTAAATAGCGAGCAGGATTAAAAAAGTGGGTTCCGCAAAAGTGTTTCTGAAAATCTTCAGATCGTCCTTCGCTCATAAAATGAATCGGAATTCCAGAAGTGTTTGAAGTTACTAAAGTACCCGGTTTTCTAAATTTTTCAATTTGTTCGAAAACTAATTTTTTAATATCCAAACGTTCTACAACGACTTCAATAATCCAATCGACAGTAGAAATTTTAGCCATATCATCGGTAGTATTTCCGGTGGTAATTCGGCTTGCAAATTTTTGGTTATATATAGGAGAAGGTTTTGATTTCAAAGAATTGGCTAAATGCTCGTTTACCAAACGGTTGCGAACGATTTTACTATCCAATGTCAATCCTTTCTTTGCTTCGGCATCGGTTAGGTCTCTTGGAACAATATCCAAAAGTAAAACTTCGACTCCGATATTAGCAAAATGGCAGGCTATTCCTGAACCCATAATTCCAGAACCAATTACTGCAACTTTTTTTATGGTGCGTTTCATTATTTATTATTTTTTTGGAGAATCAAATTCTCCTTGCTATTAAAAATATTTTTTTCTTGAATTAACTCATTTATTGTTTCTGCAACTTCTATAAAATGTTGGAATTTTTCTTCAGAGATATTTTGTTTTACTGTTTCGTTAAATTTCAGAACGGTGTTTTTAGACAATTCTCGTTTTTCTCTTCCAAAATCGGTTAAGTAAATTAGGACACCACGACCATCATCAGGATTCTTTTTTCTAATAATTAATCCTTTTTCTTCCATGGATTTTAGAGTTCGTGTTAAACTTGTAGCTTCCATTCCCATTTTTGGACCTAAAGAAGTGGAAGGAGTTCCTTTATCTTTGTCCATGCTAAGTAATGCAAAGCCAGTAGCCATAGTAGCACCATAATTTTGAGCTTCTTCATTATACATTCTCGAAATAGCTTGCCAAGTTGCTCGAAGTATATAATCTATAGTTTTATCTTTCATACTATTTTTAATTCTTTTCAAATATAAGAAGAAATAGTATGCACGCATAGTATTTTATTGTTAATTTTTATTAAAAAAAAACTCCTCAATTTAGAGGAGTTTAAATTTTAGGTGTTACCATAAATTTTAGAATACAAATCTTTGTATTTTTCTAATACAATTTTCCGCTTTAATTTTAAGGTAGGAGTGAGGTGACCTCCATCAATTGTCCATAAATCAGGAGTCAATTCAAAGCGTTTGATTTTTTCCCAATTTCCAAATTTCTCATTCAATACAGTTATTTCTTCCTGAATTCGTTCAATTACTTTAGGATTTGAAACAATTGCTTCGTTTGTAGTTCCAATATCTAATTTATGAATTTTTGCCCATTCTTTTACGAAATCAAAATTGGGTTGAATAAAAGCTCCTGGCATTTTTTCACCATCTCCAATAACCATAATTTGCTCAATAAAACGGGATTGTTTCATTGTATTTTCGATCAATTGTGGTGCAATATATTTCCCACCCGATGTTTTGAACATTTCTTTTTTACGATCCGTAATTTTCAGAAAACCTTCTTCGTCAAAAACACCAATATCGCCAGTATGGAAATATCCATCAGTGATTACTTCACTTGTTAATTTTTCATCTTTAAAATATCCCATCATTACGTTCGGACCTTTGCAAAGAATTTCGCCATCATCTGCTATTTTAACTGTTACATTATTGATTACTTTTCCAACGGTACCGACTTTGAACCCAAAATTCCTCATATCATTTACCGTAATTACAGGGGAAGTTTCAGTCAATCCGTACCCTTCCATTACAGGAATTTCTGCTGCAGCAAATATTCGCGCCAATCTTGGTTGTAATGCAGCACTTCCAGAAACCATCAAATCTAAGTTTCCACCAAGCCCTTCTTTCCATTTACTAAAAATTAATTTTCGGGCTATTTTAAGTTGGAATTCATACCAAGAACCATTTTTTCCGTATGGCTCAAATCGTAATCCTAAATCTATTGCCCAAAAGAAAAGTGCTTTTTTAATACCTGTTAATTCTAATCCTTTTGCAAAAATTTTATCATATACTTTCTCAAGAAGTCTTGGTACAGCTGTCATTACTGTTGGTTTCACTTCTTTAATGTTATCACTGATTTTTTCAATTGATTCGCCAAAATAAACTGAAACGCCATAATATTGGTATAAATAAAGTATCATTCTTTCAAATATATGACAAATAGGAAGGAAACTTAAGGCACGACTATTTCCAGCAGTAAAAGGAATTCTTGGCGCACTATCCAATACATTTGAAACAATATTTTGATGAGAAAGCATTACTCCTTTTGGTTTTCCTGTAGTTCCAGAAGTATAAATTATAGTGGCTAAATCTTCAGTTTTAACTCCGTTTTTTCTATCTTCAACAACATCTTGGTTGCTTGTATTTTCTCCTAATTCTAATAATTCAGCCCAATTTAAGCATCCTTCAATTTCATTAAATGAATATACTTCTTTTAGTTTTGGAACTTTATTTCGAATCAGATTAATTTTTTTAAAGACCTCAATATCAGATATAAAACAATAAATAGCTTCAGAATGATTTAGGATATATTCGTAATCATCTTCAGAAATCGTTGGGTAAATCGGTACATTTTGAGCGCCAGTTTGCAATATTCCAATATCTGTAATATTCCATTCGGTTCTATTGTTTGATGAAATAACTGCTATTTTATCATTTTTTTGCACGCCAATTCTAAGAAGTGCCCTTGAAATAGCATTTGCTTTAGCAATATATTCTTGAGTAGAAGTTTTTATCCATTCCCCATTTTGCTTAGTAACTAATGCATCTGAAATAGAATTAAATTTTTCTAACTGGTAATATGGAAATTCGAATAATCGAGATATATGGTTCATTTTTGAACTTAAATTTATTAAATGCAAATTAATGAAAAATAAACAATTTTGCGAACATTTTTTTTAATTTATAGAATTAACATAAATTAATAAAATTAGTTTATAATTTTACAAAATGAAAAAACACATTAAAAAAATAGGATTTTTAGTATTTGCTGTTGTTTTAGTTTTAGTTGGAAAATATGTCTATGACATGAATATCAATCATAATTTTGAAACCATTACAGAAGGGAAAGTATATAAATCTGGTGTTATTCCACCAAATGAAATTGAAAGTTATGTGAATAAACATCATATAAAATCAATCATCGACCTTCGTTTTCCAGGAACAGGCGATGATGTAAACAACCCTGAAATTCCTGCTGAATTGACCGCCGAAAAAAATGCTATTGCAAAAATTCCAGGTGTAAATTATTTCAATGATGGCTCTGGTCAAGTTCCAGTACAAAAAAATCTTGATATGTTTTTTGAAATTATGGACAATCCAGCGAATTATCCAGTTCTAATTCATTGTTACCATGGTGTTGGGCGTGCCGAATTGTATTCTGCATTATATAGAATTGAATATGAAGGTTGGAATAAAGATAAAGCGAGAACAAGCACACGTTTTCTTACCAAATGGAGTTCGTTTGATTTAGGAAAAGAAAAGGGAGATTTCCTTCATAATTACAAAAAACGAAATAACAAATAAAAGTTGTAATTATAACTTCTTAAATGCTCTTAATGAAATTTTGAGCATTTTTTTATATTCAAAAACCATATTTCAAGATTAAAACCTCATAATACAATCCCAACTAAATTAAGTAGTAAGTGTAATAAAGTTTTGTATTTTAAAATATGTAATTCATTGTAATTGGCTGATTATATATAGTTTTTAACTATTTCGAAACTTTTGACTTTACGACATTAAAACTTTAGACTTACTTTTATTTATTTGAACGTGCTATAAAAAGTAAAAAATGCCTTAATTTTACACTAAAATAGTTCAATTATGAATACCATAGACTGGAAAACGGTTAAAGAGTTTGAAGATATAACCTACAAAAAATGCAATGGAGTTG
>CANIFM010000096.1 GCA_947466955.1 Bacteroidota bacterium | reverse complement strand
GAAAAAGAATTGAAACATTATTTTCACAATTGTGTGACCAATTCAAAATAAGAAACAATTATGCTAAAACTTTTGAAGGTTTTAAAACAAGAATTTTAGCAAAAATAACAGCATTAACTTTGGTTCAATATATCAATAAATTTATATTTGATAGACCAATAAATAATATTAAAAATCAAAAAATTTAATTACACCCAACGGGTTTTAGAATATTAAAAAAAGAAGGTTTTAATATAGAAGCAAGTGAATTAACTTATGCCAAATCGATTCGTAAACTTTCTTTAATGATGATGGAAACTATTGTGAAGTTACTTTTAATGCAAATAGCCTATAATTGTCCCGAGGAAGAAATAAAATCTAGTACTTGTTTTTCAGAAGAAGAAATAAAATGTTTAGAATATCAAATAATAGCTTTAGAAGGAAATACACAAAAATTAAAAAATCCTAATTTGAACAAAGATTTAAAACGTTATGTATGGGCAATTGCTAGATTAGGAGGTTGGAAAGGATACGCCTCAGAAAGGAAACCTGGAATAACTACATTTTGGATTGGAATACAAAAATTTTCTTCAATTATGCAAGGTTGGCAATTATTCCACGATGTGTCCAGACGGTAGGCTGCTATCGGGGCTAAAATTTCACGTTTATATTTTTCAATTTGAATTTATCCTTTGTACTGTCAATCTGAATTTATTTCAGATTCTAATTTTTAGTAGTATCTAGGGCAATTAGTTGTCGCAACCGTAAACGTGTTACAATATCATTGCGAGGAACGTGGCAATCTCATCACAATTATTTTATTGTATTTGTGGGGACGGATTGCAAAACCGCCCTATCCGTTGTGGGACATATCCGAGCGGTCGGGATCATCACTTTTATTTCCCTTTTCATAAATATAAGTAGTGTTTTCAAGCACTACACCTTTTTCCATTGTTCCAAAGTTATCTGAACAATTTAAAAAAGCATTTTTTGAAGGATTTTCAGGGTTGCTCTGTTTTTTATCACTGGAAAGATCTTGAACTTTTAAGAATGGATTGACACTTTCAGTATGATTTCTATTTTCATCAACCAGGTGATGTTCATTGCTTTTTAGTTTTTTATTTTCATAAATTAATTTTATGACTATTATAGTGCATACAGCAATAACAGTTGTTGTGTAAAGATTGTTCATTTTTCTTTTGATAGTATTTTAGAATTTATATGTAATCATAATTAATTTCTTTTTATTATATTTTATTGAAGTTATTAAATTAAGCAATGTAACAGGTAATTTGACAAAGTTGTAACAAGATTGAAACATTAAACTTTGCAGGTAACACTTAACCATTCGACACTGCTTTGTTAAATTTACATTTGTTACACTTAATCTTTCTTTTTTACAATTTTTGTAATTATAAAATAAATTCCAACTGCAGCAAGTATAAGCATGATTTGTTCTCCAAGTGAAGATCCTTCTTGTCTTGCAATTTTATCGTTACTATATATCAAACAGATAATATATATTAAAATCATAAGTCTAACAATCCATTTCCCCATATTTTTGTTTTTTAATAAAAATAACTATTTATAACTTTTTTGATGCCGATTTATTTTTATAAAAAGTAAGCTCATTCAATTTTTTACTTAACAGATTTAAGACTTCTTCGGAAAAAAGTTCTTCCCGCGAATCAACATAGCAGATTGTTTTCATGTCCAAATTAATAAAGTTTATTTTTTCAATAGTACCAGATTTTTTATTAAAACAATTAATTTTGATATCATTAAACCCAGATTGATATTGGCGATTTATAAAAAAATGAGAAGTATAGTTCAAATATAAAATTCGCTTTTCTAAATCAATACTAATTTTATTTGCAGGTCTGCTGAATTCCCCTTTAAAAATTTCAATAAATAATAAGAATACGGGAAATGATACAACTATTTCCCATCGAAATAGTAATTTATTTCTGAACAATTCCGAGCATCCGTTAACGATAATAAATAAAATAAGAATACTTCCGCAATATTTAGCTATTTTTTCAGCAGTATACGAAAAGTTTATTTTTCTGTCAGCCAAAAAAGTAAGCATAGGCGAAGTTAGAGGATTTTGCGAGTCGCCCAATTTTGATTTTTATTCGGTATGTTCCGCTTGGTTGACTTTTGGTACTCCAACATAAACAATTTCTTTAGTTCGATGATTTCTATATGTTATAATACTTTCATTTCGACTTATTTCTTCAAGTTCTTCTTCAGGCTTTTGCGAAAAATCAGCCGTGTAAATTGCACTATCTGGTGTCCAACCAAGAGGAAATGAAATTTCAAATTCAGAGAAACCCTCTTCAATTTCATCCTTTTCAGATTTAAATACCGCAAAATTATCCGAATTACCCTCATAACAGTCAATCCGCCAGGCTATAGAAAAATCTTCTTTTAATTTTTTAAATTCCTCTCTATGCACAAATAAATTTTCTCTTTTAAATACAATCCAATCACAACTTGTTGTTGGACCCTTTAGCATATCTATTACTACTAAATCTATTGCTCTTTGTTGATTGTCAAGAAAAGTAAGACCCAATTCATTTTTTAAGAATTCAATATATTGTCCTACAAATTTATGATCCATAAATCCAATTCTATGGATTAGACCGTCACTGCAGTATGATTTTGAAGGAATGTTTTCTAAAAATAAGTTTCGACGCCCCTTGCTTTTGTCAAGTGATTTGTCATTGATAATTACATTAATTGCTTCAATTAATACTGCCATTTTATTTTGTGTTTAATATTAATAGTAACTAGTATATAGTCATAAAAAACCTTCTTATATGCACCCCACTTTTGTGAATATTGGCTTAGGTTTGTTTCCCATTATTTATTTTCAAATGTAGTTTTAAATATTCAATAATGGCTTTGTTTTCCGAAATATTAAAAATCATCAAAACAATAAAACCCGCTAAGATTTTTCTATTTCCTTATTGGGTTAAATGGTAAGAGTTGTTTTATTTAAATTAAAGTCTAAAGCTTCATTATTGCAGCTTATTTAAATCAGATAGCGTGTAATATTTCATATTATGACGCTTCATATAGTTGCAAATAAGCTCTAAGGTTTCCAGTTTTGTTTGGTAATTTGCTGTAACATTTTTTACTACTTTATGACTGCATAAAATTAATATTTCATTGTTTTTCTTGGCATAGTCCAATAACTTTAACAGATAAGGAACACTAAAATTTACATGATTGTTATCAATATCAAAACCAAAAACAATTCTTTTTTTATTGAAAAAACAATCTTGCATAGTAGGTTTTTCATCACCAAATGCGCGTCCTCTTATAATTTTAAACCTATCCAATAATGCAGAATCTAACTTTGTAGTTCTTTCCCCATCGGGATAGGCGAAGGAAGTAATTTTAAAGGAATCCTTTTTCATTAAGTCCAACATAGGATCTATTTCTTGTTCCAAATAAGATTTAATCCCATATTTTTCAAGAAATTTTACAGCATTGTAATGGTGTAATCCATGACCTGCAATTTCATGTCCTTCATTTTCTAATTTATGGAGGTCTTTGAGTTCTGTAGTATCCAAAGTATTTATTTTGCAAACACAAAAAGTAGCTTTCCAGAAATAGTGTTTCAAAACTTTGTCTGCTTCAAACCATTCCTTAACATAAACATCGTCAAAAGATATGACCACCCCGGCTTGATAGGGTTGGACTACTTTCTTGTCACAAGAAATAAGAAGTGATGAAGCAAATAACAAAGTTGAAATGACTAAAAAAAGCTTCATAATTAATTATTGTTAAGAAAGTAATAATTAAATTCCTACAAAATTACTAGGTGTAATTTGCATCAATTCGGCTTTAATTTCATCTGATACTTCAAGAGTTGAAATAAAATTATGAATTGATTTTTTATCAATTGTTTCGTTTGTTCTTGTTAAACCTTTCAAAGCTTCATAGGGATTTGGGTAGCCTTCTCTACGTAATATCGTTTGAATAGCTTCGGCAACAACTGCCCAATTTTTCTCTAAATCTTCGTGAAATTTAGGTTCATTCAAAAGTAATTTGTTCAACCCTTTCAACGTGGCTTCAAATGCAATTAATGTATGTCCAATTGGCACACCAATATTTCTTAAAACGGTGCTATCAGTCAAATCACGTTGCAATCTCGACAAGGGTAATTTTGCTGAAAGATGCTCAAAAATAGCATTTGCCATTCCTAAATTACCTTCTGAATTTTCAAAATCAATAGGATTCACTTTGTGTGGCATTGCCGAGGAACCAATTTCTCCTTCTTTGATTTTTTGTTTGAAATATTCCATTGAAACGTACGTCCAAATATCTCTATCTAAGTCAATTATTATTGTATTAATTCTTTTCAAAGCATCAAAAAAGGCTGCAAAATGATCGTAATGTTCTATTTGAGTTGTTGGAAAAGAGTGGTGCAAACCTAAATTACCTTCTACGAAATTATTTCCGAATTTTTTCCAGTCAATCTGTGGATATGCCACGTGGTGCGCATTATAATTTCCTGTTGCGCCTCCAAATTTTGCTGCAAATGGAATGTTGAACAACAAGCGCATTTGTTCTTCTAATCGTTCTACAAAAACACCGATTTCTTTACCCAAACGAGTAGGGGATGCAGGCTGACCGTGAGTTCTTGCCAACATTGGAATGTCACGCCATTCTAAACTCAACTCTTTTAATTTTGACGTCAATGCAATTAATGATTGCATATATACTTTCTCAAAAGCGTCTTTTGTTGATAATGGAATAGCCGTATTATTGATGTCTTGCGAAGTCAATCCGAAGTGGATGAATTCTTTATATTGTGATAATCCCAATTTCTCGAATGCCTCTTTGATGAAATATTCAACTGCTTTTACATCGTGATTGGTCGTTTTTTCGGTTTCTTTTATCCAAAGTGCATCTTGCGTAGAAAAGTTTTTGTAGATGTTTCGTAAGCTTTCAAAAACTCCTGAATTGATAGTGTTTAACTGAGGTAATGGGATTTCACACAAAGCAATGAAGTACTCAATTTCAACTAAAACACGGTATCTAATTAGAGCTTCTTCTGAGAAGTATGGAGCTAGTGAATGGGTCTTGCTTCTGTATCTTCCGTCAATTGGTGAAACAGCATTTAATTCGTTTAAAGTAGTCATTGTTGTGTTGTTTTTTGAAAGTGCAAAGATAAAGAATTGTTTGGTTAAAATTTGTTTTTAGAGCTTTGGAATTTATTTAGTCCTTAAGTTTAAAACGAAAAGTTTTTAAAACTCAAATTTGTTTCTAAATTTACCGAAAATACTTTAATAATGGTTGATATTGCCTTTTTGGAATTTCTTGAAAACATACTTACCGAAAATAGAAAAGAGCGTTTTTTGAACGTACTTAAAAACAGAACAAATCACTTTACGATTGCTGTAGAAGATATTTTTCAAATGCATAATACGAGTGCGGTTATGCGC
The DNA here is from genome assembly GCA_947466955.1 of Bacteroidota bacterium. Taxonomy (GTDB): domain Bacteria; phylum Bacteroidota; class Bacteroidia; order Flavobacteriales; family Flavobacteriaceae; genus Flavobacterium. The sequence goes on along the minus strand of CANIFM010000096.1, from coordinate 4,477 downwards.
AGTTGCGAGGTTTTTGGAATTCAAGAACTGAATGTTATTGAGCAACGCTACGGCAAAAGTATTGACAAAGAAATTGCGATGGGCGCTCAAAAATGGGTTGATATCAATGCGTTTGACAGTATTTCAGGCTGTGTAGATTCTTTAAAAGCTAAAGGGTATCAAATTATTGCCACGACACCTCACGAAAATGATTGTTTGATGGATGATTTTGATATTTCAAAACCTAGCGCTTTGTTTTTTGGCACAGAACGCGATGGATTATCGGAAGAGATTTTGCAAAAAGCAGATGGTTTTCTAAAAATTCCAATGGTTGGATTCACAGAAAGTTTGAACATTTCTGTTTCGGCAGCAATTATAATTCAAAATCTAATGAATAGACTTCGGAATTCCGATATAAACTGGCAATTATCTGAAGAGGAAATCCTCAAAAAACGATTGCAGTGGGCAAGGAGTTCTATAAAAGACATCAAAAGAATTGAGGCAAGATATTATAAAGAAGATTAATTTAAAAGTATTTATGTTTTAATTACGATTATATAAATGAACTGATCTGTTGTCCTCTTATATCATTTAAAGTATGTTTTTACAATCTTTTTAAAACTATCAAAGCAACAATAGTCTATTTTATTTTGTAAATTTGCGTCATATTTAAAAAACAAGCAAAATGGAAAATGGGATATATGCTAAATTTAACACTACAAAAGGTGCTATTTTAGTAAAACTAACACACGATTTGACGCCAGGAACAGTTGGAAATTTCGTAGGATTGGCAGAAGGAAACTTAGAAAACAAAGTAAAACCACAAGGAAATAAATACTATGACGGATTAAAATTCCATAGAGTAATTCCAGATTTCATGATTCAAGGAGGTTGTCCTCAAGGAACAGGAACTGGTGGGCCTGGGTATAGTTTTGAAGATGAATTTCACCCATCATTAAAGCACAATCGTCCAGGAGTTTTGTCTATGGCAAATTCGGGGCCTGCAAGTAATGGTTCTCAGTTTTTTATAACTCACATTCCAACGGATTGGTTGGATAACAAACACACCGTTTTTGGACATGTTGTTGAGGGACAAGATATTGTTGATGCAGTTGATCAAGGTGATGTATTGGAATCTTTGGAGATCGTAAGAATAGGTGAAGAAGCTCAAAAATGGAATGCTATAGAAGCTTTTATTACTTTTAAAGGTGCTCGTAACAAACGTGATGCTGCAATTAAAGCAGAAGCAGAAGCAAAAATGGAAACATTGGCAGCTGGTTTTGAAAAAACAGAAAGCGGTTTACGGTATCAATTTATCCAAAGAGGAACTGGTAAAAAAGCAGAAAACGGAAAAATAGTATCGGTTCATTATACAGGTCAATTAGAAGACGGAAAAATATTTGACAGTTCATATCCACGCAAAAAACCAATTGAATTTCCTTTAGGTCAGGGTAATGTAATTGAAGGTTGGGACGAAGGAATTGCCTTATTGAAGGTTGGAGACAAAGCACGTTTTGTGATTCCATCTCATTTAGGATATGGAACCCGTGGTGCAGGTGGTGCAATTCCTCCAAACGCAACTTTAATTTTCGATGTAGAATTAATGGATGTTAAATAGATTTTAGTAAATACTATTTAAGAATACACCAATTAATATTATCAAAATCCGCTTTGAAAATTTCGAGGCGGATTTTTGATTTTAAGTACAACCGGAATTGAAATCTGAAAACCCATAGCCCAGAATGAAATGGAAAGCCCGGAATGAAAAAAGGTAGTTTTTCTTGCCGAAAAAGAGCGACCGCTGGAAGCTACTTTTTCGGCTTAGAAAAACACCTTTTTGAATGAGGACTTGAAATGGAATACTGGAAATAGCTTCAAAAAAAAGTTGTCTTGAAAATGGTGCATTTCATCGATAATAATTTTATAACTATCTATAAATCAATACTTTTATAATTGTATAGGTTTAACTGTTTAATTCAATTATTATGTATTACGATTTGTTTAAAGATAGGGAAGAAGCGGGTGCGTTGCTTGCGGAAAAATTGATGGAATATGAAAATACAAATTCAATAATCCTTGCAATTCCAAGGGGTGGCGTTCCTGTTGGGTATGTGATTTCTCAAAAATTGAACCTTCCGATGGACATTATTTTGTCGAAAAAAATTCCGCATCCATATAATAAGGAATTGGCAATTGGGGCGGTTACAATGGACGATGAAATTGTGGATTATTACCCAAATATTTCCAAAAATTACATCATTTCTGAGATTTCAAGGATTCGGGAAGTGCTGAAAAAGAAGCAAAAATTGTTCGTTGGAAATGACAAACCGCTTGATGTGAAAGGAAAAAACGTAATTCTTGTGGATGATGGAATTGCTACTGGTAACACAGTTTTGGTATCGATTATGTCGTTGCGAAAATTGAATCCTGCCAAAATAATTGTTGCTGTTCCCGTTTTGCCGTATGAAGATTTGAAAATTTTTCAGCGAGAAGCGGATGAATTTGTATATATAGAAGCGTCGAATTATTTCAGGGGCGTAGGGGCTTTTTATGAGCATTTTGAGCAAGTTGATGATGATGTTGTGGTGGAAATGTTGAGTGCGACAACTTCAATTTCGGATTAAATTGCTAACTATTTTGAATTAATAATTTGCGGATAACCACCTTTAATACTTTCAATTATGAAAACTAAAAACATAGAAATTCCTTTGAAATCAGTGACTTTAAAAGGAGAATTAGCGATTCCGAAGAATGCAGATGGGATTGTGATTTTTTCTCACGGCAGCGGAAGCAGTAGGTTTAGCCCACGAAATAAGTTTGTTGCAGAAATGCTTCATCAGCAAAATTTTGGAACGTTGCTTTTCGATTTGCTGACGGAAGAGGAAGACACGATTTATGAAAATACGTTCAATATTGACTTGCTTACATCGAGATTAATTGAAGTTACGGATTGGTTGTTGCATCATAAAAATGTAAAGGGAATTCCAATTGGGTACTTCGGGGCGAGTACTGGTGCGGCTTCGGCACTTGGTGCGGCGGCACATTTCAAAAATAAAATTAAAGCGGTTGTGTGTCGTGGTGGTCGTCCAGATTTGGCTTTGAATCATTTGCACGCCCTAACAGCTCCCACATTATTGCTTGTTGGCGAGTTGGATTATCCCGTAATTGAAATGAATAAATTGGCAGTTAGCCGCTTGCATTGCGAAAAAGATATGCAGGTAATTTCTGGTGCAACTCACTTATTTAAAGAACCAGGTAAATTGGTTGAAGTAGTAGAATTATCAATTTCTTGGTACAAAGAGCATTTATCAAAAGTAGAGCGTACTGAAAGTCATTTTAGTTCTAAAGTCTAACATAAATTTATGAATGTTATGTTCGTATATTTATTTTGACATAATTGATAAATGAGAATAGTCAAATGATTTAATTTTTGCTGAAGAATAGTAATCACTATGGTTGCTATTAATCACTTTTAGAATTACTAATACTTCCATGAAGTTATTTATAGACATTAAACCAACCCCTCTGTAACCTCCCAATCTTTTAAAATTAATTTTTCTTAGTAAATCCGCATCCATTTCAATTAAATCATTCCAATTTAAATCCAAATTATAGTAATCTTTATAATATAGCTGAAGTACAAAAAACATTTGTTTTTTTATATTTTTTTGTATATTAACAGTTCGTTTATTGATCAATTCTGATTCTAATAATTGCTCGTCTATTTGCAATTTATAATCGGAAATAAGTTTTAATGCTGTGTTAAATTCTAAGGATGTTATCATTTTTTAAGGCTTTTTATTTTTTTTTGTGCAGAACTATTTTTAAATCTTTTTCTATTTTTATTTAAATAAATAAGTGATTATATTATTAAATCTGACACATTCAAATATACATTATATATCAATATCTTGCACAAAATTCAAAAATTCGCGTTTTAAGTAATAAGTGGTCACATAGGAGTATAAGTGGTAAAAAAGTTGTATTTTTTGTTTTCAAGTAGTATTGATAATTTCAAAAAATATCAAAAAAACGTCGTCAAAAGTCAATTCGAAGATAAAATATTTACACCATTTGGTAGTTTTGAATAATTTTAGAATTGAAAATTAAACTAATATTTAGCATATAGTAACTCAATATTTCTAAAACATTTAGTTTATGTAAGAAAATAAGTTTAAGAACTTAATTTGTAAACAGCCAAAAATAAAAAAACCATTACTCGAAAGTAATGGCTTATTTTCCTAACTAAACTAACTTTAAACTCTTTGCAAAGGTTGTGAGAAATTTATATTTTAAAGTTAAGTATTTGTTATGATTATATTTTACACGACAAAACCACTTATTTTTTGTCCTGCATCGCAAAAATACTCTGCAATAAAGACGAAGTTCTCGCTTTTAAATTCACCCTAATTTCTTTTTCCTCAACAGCAACCATTTTAAAAACGCCTTTCATCGTTTCCTTGGTCACATAATCCTTTAAATCCGGTGAAACTTTCTT
>CANIFM010000095.1 GCA_947466955.1 Bacteroidota bacterium | reverse complement strand
TCATCAAGCAATTCATTGAAAATGGTGGAACTGTTTTAGATGAAACCCTATTGGTAACCGATACAAAACAAGAGAAACAGCAAATTAAAAACTTCGATAATTTAGACACTACGTCGCAACAAATTATCAATATTTTGGAAGAATATGTAAAACCTGCCGTTGCTGCCGATGGTGGAAATATCCTATTCGATTCCTACGATGAAAAAGAAAAACGCGTGAAAGTAATCTTACAAGGTGCTTGCAACGGCTGCCCATCTTCAACTTTCACTCTAAAAAGTGGCATCGAAAACATGCTAAAAGACATGCTAAAAGACGAAGATATTAAAGTAGAAGCCGTAAACGCCTAAGTAAGTAGAAAGTTTTAAAGTCGTAAAGTCAAAAGTCTCGAAATAGCTGAAAACTATTTAAAATCAGTCAATTACTTTGAATTAATTATATTAAATACGAAGCTTTATTACACGTACTACTTAACTTTATTAGTAACAAAATAGCGTTTAGAAACACTTTTTTAAGAAACTATTCGTTGCAATCCACGCCCAAAAGCGTGGAATTTTCACTATTACCTGAGCTAAAAAACATACTATGAACGAGCTACATTCCGAAACCAGTCCGTATCTTTTGCAACACGCAAACAATCCAGTACATTGGAAAGCATGGAACGCAAATTCATTGGCTACAGCCCAAGAACAAAACAAACTTATCATTGTTAGTATTGGTTATTCGGCGTGCCATTGGTGTCATGTTATGGAACACGAAAGTTTTGAAAATGATGAAGTGGCACAAACCATGAACCAGCATTTCATCAACATAAAAGTGGATCGCGAAGAACGACCAGATGTTGATGCGGTTTACATGAAAGCCGTTCAAATAATGACAGGGCGAGGCGGTTGGCCACTAAATATTGTGGCACTTCCCGACGGAAGACCCGTTTGGGGCGGCACCTATTTTCGAAAAGACGAATGGATTTCAACGTTAGAACAGTTGCAAACAATTTATCAATCACAACCCGAAAAAATGATTGGGTATGCTGAAAAATTACACCTTGGAATTGAAAGTTTAGGAATGTCAAAGGCGGAAATTTCATCGGAAACTTTAAACCAAAATAGTATTGAACCTTTAATCGAAAAATGGATTAAAAGTTTCGATTTGGAATTTGGCGGAATGGCACGTGCACCAAAATTTATGATGCCCAATAACTATCAATTTCTATTGCGATACGGTCATCAAAAACAAAATCAGGAAGTGTTGGATTTCGTAAATCTTACCTTGACAAAAATGGCTTATGGTGGACTTTTCGACACCGTTGACGGCGGATTTTCTCGCTATTCGGTCGATATGAAATGGCACGTTCCTCACTTTGAAAAAATGCTTTATGACAACGGACAATTGGTTTCGTTGTATGCTGACGCCTATAAACTAACAAAAAATCCTTTGTACAAAGAGGTTATCGAAAAAACATTGACCTTCATTTCGAGAGAATTAACCAATGCTGAAAACGGTTTTTTCTGCGCCTTAGATGCTGATAGTTTAAATGAAAAGCAACACTTGGAAGAAGGTGCATTTTATGTTTGGAAAGAAGCAACATTACAAAACATACTGAAAGATGATTTCGAATTGTTTCGTCAGGTTTTCAATGTCAATGAATTTGGTTATTGGGAAGAAGGCAATTATGTTTTAATTCAAAATCAGGAGTTGAAAGCCATTGCAATCCAAAATAAAATGACGCTTTCTGAATTGCAATCTAAGAAAAAAACGTGGGAACAGTTGCTATTCATAGAACGTGAAAAAAGAAGCAAACCAAGATTAGACGATAAAGCATTGACGTCTTGGAATGCCATAATGTTAAAAGGTTTTGTGGATGCTTATAAAGCTTTTGGCGACGAAAATTATTTAAAAACAGCCATTAAAAATGCGGCTTTCATCATTGAAAATCAATGGACACCCGAAGGCAATTTATACCATAATTACAAGAATGGAAAAAGCACGATAAACGGTTATCTTGAAGATTATTGTTTTGTAATTGATGCTTTTATTGCACTTTATGAAGTGACATTGGATGAAAAATGGTTGCAAAATGCCAAGCAATTAACCGATTATTGTTTCGATTCTTTTTATGATGAAAAGTCAGGATTTTTTGCCTTTACTTCCAAAATTGACGCCCCTTTAATTACTACTCATTTTGAAACTGAAGACAATGTAATTCCAGCGTCTAATTCGGTGATGGCAAATAATTTATTCAAGCTGAGTATTTATTTTCATAATTCCTATTATGAAACTATTTGCATGAAAATGCTCCAACAAATCATTCCAAACATTGATTATCCATCGGGGTATTCTAATTGGTTGAATGTATTGATGAATTATTCCGAGCAGAATAAGGAATTGGGAGTTTGTGGAGAAAAAGCATTGGAATACATAACACAAATCAATCAGAACTACTTTCCTAATTTAGTTATTGCAGGAACAAAAGCGGCTACTTCCCTACCCTTTTTAAAAGACCGATTTGTTGAAAATGAAACCCAGTTTTATATTTGTCAAAACCAAACGTGTTTGTTGCCAACAACAGATTTTGAGGAAGCTTTGAAAATGGTATTTGATTAATTGGAACTGATTAGTCAAATCAAACTGCTAAAATGCTACAGTATATTTCATTTATTTCAATTGTTATTAGACTAAATGAAATAACGATCAGAAGTCAACTATCTCCTTCAGGATGTCATAATAAGGAATGAAGAATCTCATAATGTGAGTAAATTATAGGATTGCTCCGTTATCGAAATGTCAAAATAGCGCCAATCTTTCCAGCTTTCGATTCTCGATAAAGTAATGGAAATCATACTTAATACTATTCGCTTAAAAACTGGCCTGTTTCAAGGAAGAGCGATACGCAATTTGGTTTGAAATTTCCTCCAAATCTGTTTTCCAAGCTTTTATGACTTTAGGATAATTACGTCTAAAATTGCTAGAAAAAGAAAGGTTTATTATTCTAAAAAAAATGACAGCAATTACCTTAAAAATAAGATGTTAGGACGTTACTTATTGTTTGCCAAGACAAAGGAAAGGCTTCGTCCTGACGAAGAAACTAATTTACCGCGGTAACTTATATAAACTACCGCGGTAAATCACTCAAGTTACCGCGGTAACTTACTTAATTTACCGCGGTAACTTGATTCATTTACCGCGGTAAAATATATGTATCGTCCTGACAAAGCGATAAACTATCCCTGAGAAGTAAAAAATGTGGTAACCTTAGACTAATCCCTAACATACTCTTGAGGAGAAACTCCCGTTATCGATTTGAAGCTTTTAAAGAAGGAACTATAGGATGTAAATCCAGCCACAGAAGCCAATGACTCCATCGTATCTTTTTTTAGATAACCTTCCTCTATTAGTAGAATGGTTTTTTGAATGCGTATTATTTTCCTAAAGTGAGAGAACTTTATTTTTGAATGATATTTAAAAATATACAACACATGACTTTTTGGAATATTTAGTTTGTTTATTAAATCGCTTGTTTAAAAATTGGTGTTTAGAAACAGATTGATTTTAACGCTTGGTTTTTCTATGTCAAGAATATAAGTTTTAGTATTGTTTACACGTTTAAGAAAGTACCTTTTATTAATATTATTATACATTAAAAACATAGTTTTCACATTTACAGCAATTGTTCTAGTTCAGTTTGTTGCATTGGCACAAGATCCAGGAGATTTTGGAGGCGGAGATAATCCTGCAGATACTCCAATAGATAAGTATCTGTGGGTTATGTTATTATTTGGTTTATGTTATGTGTTTTACAAATACAAGAACCTTATTAAAACGAACACTTTCAGCAATAATTAAAAAAAATTTGTAATAAGAATAGTAAACAAAAACCCACAAGAACTAATTTGATTCTTGTGGGTTTATAATTTAAAATGAGTTTGCTCATTCTTCCCAATCACATTATTCGCCCAAAAACGGGTATCTGTAATCTTCCGGAGTAATAAAGGTTTCTTTGATAGTTCTTGGTGAAGCCCAACGCAACAAGTTCAATGCGGAACCCGCTTTGTCATTTGTTCCAGATGCTCTTGCGCCTCCAAAAGGCTGCATTCCCACTACTGCTCCCGTTGGTTTATCATTTACATAAAAATTTCCTGCTGCATTTTGCAAAGCAATTGTTGCTTGCTCAATAGCATAACGATCTTGGCTAAAAATTGCGCCTGTTAATGCATATTCCGAAGTTTGGTCAACCAATTGTAATGTAGTTTCCCAAGCAGCATCTTCATAAACATAAATAGTCATTACGGGTCCGAATAATTCGGTTTCCATAGTACTGTATTTTGGATTTGTGGTAACAATTATTGTAGGTTCGATAAAATAACCCACTGATTTATCATACTTTCCACCCACGATAATTTCAGCCTCGGTGTCTTTTTTTGCTTGTTCGATATATCTAACTAATTTATCAAAAGAACCTTCGTGAATTACCGCGGTAATGAAATTTCCAAAATCCTCGGGAGATCCCATTTTCATTGATTTCACATCGGTGATTAGTTGCTCTTTAATTGCAGGCCACAAACTTTGAGGCACATAAGCTCTTGAAGCTGCAGAACATTTTTGCCCTTGAAATTCAAAGGCACCACGAACAATTCCTGTTGCCACTTGTTTTACATTGGCACTTGGATGCGCTACAACAAAATCTTTTCCACCTGTTTCACCAACTATTCTTGGATAGGTTTTATAATGGTGAATGTTGGTGCCAATTTTTGCCCAAATGTCTTTGAAAACGTGAGTCGATCCTGTGAAATGTACTCCAGCGAAATCGCGACTTGCAAGAACGGTATTGGTAATCATCTCGGCATCGCCAAAAACAACGTTGATAACTCCGTCTGGAACACCCGCTTCTTTGAAAACATCAATAATAATTTTTGCAGAAAATACTTGACTGTCACTTGGTTTCCAAATCACAACATTTCCCATCATAGCTGCACTTGCAGGTAAATTTGCCGCAATTGCAGTAAAATTAAAAGGCGTAATTGCATATACAAATCCTTCTAAAGGACGGTATTCTAATCTATTCCAAACAGTAGAATCTGATTTTGGTTGGTCGTTATAAATTTGCGTCATGAACTCGACGTTGTAACGAAGAAAGTCAATTAATTCGCAAGATGCGTCAATTTCTGCTTGAAAAATATTTTTAGATTGCGCAATCATTGTTGCGGCATTTATTCTTGCTCGATAAGGACCTGCGATTAATTCTGCTGCTTTTAAGAAAATTGCTGCTCGTTGTTCCCACGCCATATTTGCCCAAGCTTTTTTAGATTCTAATGCGTTGGCAATGGCTTTTTCAATGTGTGATTTTTCTGCTAAATGATACGTACCAACGATATGTTTGTGATCGTGTGGCGCAGACATATTTCTTGTATTTCCAGTTCTAACTTCTTCGCTTCCGATATACAAAGGAACATCAATTTTTGAATTCCACATTTGTTTGTAAGCTGCAAGAACTGCTGCTTTTTCAGGCGAATTTGGCGCGTACGATTTTACAGGTTCGTTAACCGCTTTTGGTACATGAAAGAATCCTTTTAACATGGTTTTTTATTTAGCTTCGCTCGCTTTGGAGATTTCCGTGGAGAGAAAATTAGAATTTAGAGATGAATTTCATTCGGTTTTAAGGAATGAAATCCTTTTTTACAAAAGTACAAAAGTACATTTGATAATTCGTGTTTTGAAATTAGAATTTGGATTTTGAGATTTCTAAAATAGTTCTTGATATTGGGATGTCTAGCCCAGACGGAAATGGAAACCCAGATGGCTCGGATATGTCTCAAAACGGATAGCGCGGAATTGCATTCCGTGCCCACAAAAAAATAAAAACAAACACAAAATACAACAAGAATTTGTGTTGAAGAACCTGAAAGTAGAAGAGAATGGATGTTGAATTATTTCCAAAAAGCATGCAAAAATTTAAAAAGGGAACAAAATTACAAAGTATGGCAAGATGGTTATCATGCAGAGCTTGTTGAAACCAATTGGTTTATAAAACAAAAAGTGGACTATATTCATAACAATCCCGTAAAAGATAAGACTGATTCTTTACCAGAAGATTATTATTTTAGTTCCGCTAGAAATTATGCAGGATTAGACAATGATTTAGAAGTAATTTTGTTAGATTTGTTTTGATTTTGATTGAGGGCACGGATTGCAAATCAGCGCTATCGGGGTTTCAAAAAAAAATGAATGGCAAAAATTAGAGGAAGACAAATCATGAAAAAAGCAATTCTGATATTTTTAATTCTTTTCATAGCGTTAAGCTGTAAAAAAAATGAATCTGGTAAGTCATTAGTACAAACTCCAAAGAATTCTTCTGGTCATTTTGATAAGAAAGGAATTGGTTTAAAGCAAAACCTTACTTGTGATGACCTTGTATATGAACTTGTAAAAACCACTCAAATTATTAAAAGCTATAGTGATTTCCATACCCGAATTGAATCAATTGAAAATAACAGCATAAAAATTCAGGTATATGTAGAAAATAATTTATCTGATAACCCCAAAAATAAAGAAATCGTTGAAAGTACTCTTGCATGGTTAGTTTTATATCTCAATGAAAAAAAGTTATTGAATATAACATCTGATCCGGAAAACCCGATAAATGAAAAGTTTGATAATTCAATACTTAATAAAACGGATATTTTTAAAAGCTGTGGTATTTCAAATCATGAAACAAAACAAGAATCATTAAAAATTTGTTCTTTACCGTTTGATTTTAATGAATATTATAACAATTGTGTAGTTGAGTCAAATGACTCTTTTTGCAATAAAAACTTTCCTGTATATAATTATGATGAAGAAAATTTTAAATCTATAATTATTAATTGTAATGCATTAGGAATTCCTTCTCAATATTTCTTTTTACCCAAAAAAGAAAATTTCCAACCTATTATCCTGGCATATAATGATTCTGAAATAGAACATTACGAACTAGTTGTTGTTAATAATAAATTAATTACAGCTTCATTGGAAATCGCTTTAATGGATGGTTTGAGCATAAAAGATTTTATAATTGCAAAAGATTGCACTATTACTATTTATAAAAGAAAGACAAATGATGATAAAAGGGGGAAAATAAAATCTTATAAAATCAATGATATGGGTTCTATTATTGAAATCAAACAATAATATTATTATGAAAAAAGTTTTTATTATTATATTAATTATTTATTATAATTCAACATCATTTGCACAAAAGACATTATTAAATGCTATTAAAAATAACAACAAAAATCTCTTTGATAAAGAATTAATTAAATATAAATTAAACATAAATTCATTTAATGTTTATGATGAAAGGAAACATTACACATTAATAGGATATGCTTGCAAATACAATAATATTTATGCTATTAATAAATTAATACAAAAAGGAAGTAAAATCGAACTTGGGAGTGATGGGTCAGAATATGTATTTGATGCTTTATATGTTGCTATAGAAAATAACGCTTATAAAAGTGTGGTGCTTTTAATAAAAAAAAGAACAGATATAAATAAACTTTATACTGAAGATGGACTAACTCCTCTTGTACTTGCCTGTCGTATAAATAGTTTTGAAATTGCAGAATTATTATTGAAACAAGGAGCAAGTCCCAATGGAATAGATGACTATTTAGATATAAATTCAGAAAATCCGTTAAGAGAATGTGTTATAAATAAAAATGAAGCTCTTGTAAAATTGCTTTTGACATATAAAGTTAAAATAAAGGAAGATGTTGAAAATGATTCTTTTTTTAATAAAGTTAAAAATGCAATAAATGATTCTTTGCCTATCAAGAATGCCGAAAAAATTGACGAAATTATAGGCTATTACAAGATAAAAACAATGGCGCCTCATTATAATTCAGATGATGATGTTGAAGTAGAGTTTATATTTTCCTTTAGTGAAAATAAAGTTTATATATCTCAAATCGCCAGCGATTATTTAGATACATACTGCGAAGGTGAATATCTGATAAAAAGGAATAAAGACAACACGATAACATTGAATTATAATATAAATCAGGCGGATATGCCGGGCAAACCTTGTGTTCAGGAATCTGACTTAAACGAAGTGTCTTATCAAATTAAAAAATCAGGTGATGAGTTTTATATCAAAAGCCAACGATTTTCAAAAAATGAATGGCAAAAATTAGAGGAAGAGAAATAAATTCGCGCTAACCGATGGCGCGGATATGTCCCAAAAAGGATAGCGCGGAATTGCATTCCGTGCCCACAAAGAGAGTAAAAACAAACACAAAATACAACAAGAATTTGTGTTGAAGAACCTGAAAGTAGAAGAGAATGGATGTTGAATTATTTCCAAAAAGCATGCGAAAATTTAAAAAGGGAACAAAATTACAAAGTATGGCAAGATGGTTATCATGCAGAGCTTGTTGAAACCAATTGGTTTATAAAACAAAAAGTGGACTATATTCATAACAATCCCGTAAAAGATAAGACTGTTTCTTTACCAGAAGATTATTATTTTAGTTCCGCTAGAAATTATGCAGGATTAGATAATGATTTAGAAGTAATTTTGTTAGATTTGTTTTGATTTTGATTGAGGGCACGGATTGCAAATCCGAACTATCGGGGTCATTTTCACTTAGGCTTAAGATAAAAATATGAAACGATTAAAAAAAATTTTATTGTTATATCTGTTATTAGTAATAACTACATCCTTTGCTCAGAAGAAAATAAAATTAGAATATCAAAACGATAACTTAATTAAACAAATAGGTATTGGATTGGTTCAACAAGTTAAACCCCACGAGTCAGTACTATTTTATAAAGATCGCGAATGTTCTCAAATCAAAACAAGAGATGTTAACTATGGGAGAAATGTCATTCCTTTTTTGTACAAAGTAGATTACGGAATACTATTTTTTTTGTGTGTAGAAAGAAATGACAAATATTATAAGATTGCTATTAATAAAGACGATTATGCCTATATAAAACCAACAGTAAAACTTTTATTTTATGATTGGGAAGATTTTTTAAAAAATCAAGTCACCAGTATAGAAAGTAAAGATCTAAAAGCGAACCCATTCTTTGATAAAATAAATGGGAAGCCTATTTATTTAAAAAATTATCAAACAGATGATGAATCAGAAGTTTTAGAAGTACATAATGATTGGTTAAAAATTAAAAACAATACTATTAAGAGAACTTACTGGTTACAATGGAGAAAAAACAATAATTTTTTAATCTATCTAAATCTCTTAATGTGAAAAATAAGCTATCATCTATTTTTGTTGATATTAATTGCCCTAAGTAATAATTTAAAAAGGGATTAGTCATGTAACACGAAAAGGAAAGTAAGATTGAATCTCAAAAAATAGTGACATTGAAAAATAAAGAACTTTATTTAAAAACAGTAATTCAACCAAAAGAATAAAAAAAGATGAAAATAGAACTCCAAAAAACCGTTAAGAAAAATATCCTGGCAATATTCTTCTTGGTATTTACTTTAATTAATTGTAATGGGCAAAGTCAAAAAATAAAAGAACAACATCATGAAAAAGGCAATACTTTTAGTAAACCTGAAGGATTTTATGTTTTGGATAGTGTTGATTTAGATTTGAAGAGAAAAAAAATAAAAATAATTGTGCTAGAAAGTGATTTAAAAAAAACCATAGAAAATGTTCAACATAACTCAAATTCAATTTTTATTTTGGAATATAATGGTAAGGGTTATAAGATGATCTCTGAAAATAAAACAATAGTTTTAAAGTATGATGAAAATTGTCCTGCTGACGGGTTCGGGGGCCTAGTTGAAAAAAACAACTATTTTACAGTACAACAAATATTTTGTTCGGATTTTTTATTTGTGAATTCATACACAACTTTTAAAATCGATGAAAATGCAGATTCAGTAATACTTCACAAATATGGTGAAGAATATACAGACAGATCTAATCCTGACAAAAAGATTCCCGCCAAAATTTGGACTAAAAAAGATTTTGGTGAAGTTAAATTTGAAAATGTGACTGAGGATTTTCTGCTAAAAATCAGAAGTAAAAAACCTTTATAATTTTTTTTGGTTAACCCGATGGCTCGGATATGTCCCAAAACAGATAGCGCGGAATTGCATTCCGTGCCCACAAAGAGTGTAAAAACCCAGACGGAAATGGAAACCCCGAAGTTCAAAAAGCTATTTTTTCTTGTGTTTTCAAAGCGACCAAAGGAAGCTCTTGAAAACACAATAGAAAAAAAGATTTTTTG
>CANIFM010000094.1 GCA_947466955.1 Bacteroidota bacterium | reverse complement strand
TTTGCAGCATTATTCCAATCATGCATTACATCATCCTGAATTTTACCCATAGTAAAAGTTCCACCCTCTACCATAACAAGTCCTGGAGCTGTCGCTTGTTTTTTAAACTTACTATTAAATTGGAATCCTCCTTTTTTATCGTTGATTTTCCATCCTGTAGCAGTTGAACCACCTTTAGAACTTGATTTTTTACTACAACTAGATATTCCTAAAACAATCACTATTGTTAGTAATGCCTTAATAATCATAATTTTGTTTGCTTTCATACTTTAATTGGGTAATAAATTCGTGGCGAATATAATAATTAACTATCAAACCGCAACATTTTTTTTAAATTTTAATAAAAATTGTGTCAATATTTTTTTTGATACAAGTCTTCAACGCAAAAATAAAACATTTATTATATATATTGCATCAAATTTATTTTAATAGACACACTATTTAAAATAAATTAGCGTTATCCTATACTTATGAAAATTAAATTATTATTTATATTTTTTACAATTGCTTGTTTTTCTCAACAAAAAGGCAGTGTCAAGTTGGATTGGGTCGATAATTCAAAAATATCATTCAATTCCTACACCTTTATTATTCCTCAATTTAAATCTGAAAATTTTACTTTTGACACCGCTAATAGATCTATATTTTACAACCTTAATTTACCTCAATCATCAGAAATAGATGAAAATTCGCTTCAAATTACGAACGTTGTTTTTGAAACCATTTCACAATCTCAACTTGGTGATTTAAATATAAAGTCAATTCCAAATACTATAAACGCTAAAATTAAAACTACCATTGCCAGAGATAAAGTATTTGCCTTTTTGAGCCTATCCCCTATCATAAAAGATGCTGGCGGATTTAAAAAAATACTTTCCTTTTCTTATTATTTTTCTAATAATACTATTTCAAGAAGCGCTTTAGAAACAAATAACACAACATTAATTACAAACTCCGTTTTGGCTTCTGGAGATTGGTATCGTTTTTATATTGAAAAATCAGGCGTTTATAAAATTTCAAAAAGTTTCTTAAACCAAATTGGTTTAAATACAAATGCAGACCCTCGAAATATTAAGATTTATGGAAACGGGGGTAGAATGCTACCTTTATTAAATAGCACCTATTATCCATCTGATTTAGCAGAAAATGCAATTCAATTTATTGGCGAAAGCGACGGCGTTTTCAATGACGAAGATTACATCCTCTTTTATGCTGAAGGCCTTGATAATTGGAATACTGAAAGTCAAACTAATAATAATCTATTTGCTACAAAATCCTACTATTACGTAACAAACTCAGGTGATTTAGGAAAACGTATCGAAAACGCAACTCAACCTTCCAATCCATCAACACAAACTATTACTACTTTTGACGATTATCAATTTCATGAAGTAGATTTGATAAATGTTGTTCGGACTGGAAGACAATGGTTTGGCGAAGCTTTCAATATCAATAACGAACAAGAATTTAAATTTGAGGTTCCAAATGCGGTACCCTCTTCACTTGCTAGTTTAAATATCATTGTAGGCTCTGATGCTTATAATGCTACTTCATTTAAGGTCGAAGCCAATTCACAATTAGTTGGAACAATCAATTTATCACCAATTACTGCTGGTTCTGGAACAGAACTTAGTATCGCTTCATTACCAACAAACTCAACAATTTCTGCTTCAAATACTATAACAATAAAATTAACATACAACAATAACGGTGTTCCATCTGCAAAAGCGTATTTGGATAATATTATTTTAAAATCAAAAAGGAACTTAACAGGTTATGGAAAACAATTCCGCTTTCAATATAATGAAGCAAGCACCTTGTCTGGAATTGCTGAATACCAATTTAATTCTGCTTCGGGAATTAAACAAGTTTGGGATATTACCGATATTTATAATGCTACGAAAGTTGAAAATCAAAATTTAAGCACATTTTCATTTAAATCAAATTTAGGCGAAACTCGAAATTATATTGCGGTGGATGAAGCTGATTTTTACAGCCCATCAAAAGAATCGCAAACAAAAGTAGCCAACCAAGATTTGAAAGGTACTATTTTCAAAAACGCTCAAGGTGTTTTTCAAGATGTTGATTATTTAATCATTACACCATCCTTTTTAAATATTCAGGCTGAAAAACTAGCCGCTTTTCATAGAAATTATTCGCAATTAAACGTTAAAGTGGTAAATTTAGAAACTATTTATCAAGAATTTTCATCGGGAAAACAAGATATTGCAGCCATCAGAAATTTTATAAAATATGTCTATGAAAATGCTTCTTCTCCAGATAAAAAAATAAAATACATCAATCTTTTTGGGGACGCTTCATTTGATTACAAAAATAGAATTCCAAATAATTCTAATATTGTTCCTATTTATCATGCTTTAAACAGCACAACGGCAGGTGAATCTTCCTATGCATCCGACGATTTTTTTGGATATATGGATCCTACTGAAGGAAATGTAACCTATTATTTTGGTGGTATCGACATTGCCGTAGGACGAATGTTAGTGAGTACACCTTCACAAGCTGAAGAGATGATTAACAAGGTTTTTGAATATAATGACATTAAATCCTATGGTAATTGGAGAAATAATTATGTAGCCATTTCTGATGATGCCGATAAACCTTCGGATGCTTCATTACAAACTAGACAAAATCAATTGGCTGATAGAATTGTATTAGAAAAGCCATTTATAAATATAAAAAAAGTATTGTTAGATTCCTATATCCAGGAAACTTCATCGGGTGGAAATCGCTATCCAAAAGCTAGAGAAGATATTTTCAATGCCTTTGAAAAAGGAGCTTTGGTTTTCAATTATCTAGGTCACGGTGGTGAAGATGGATTAACTGGAGAACGGATTTGGGAAAAATCCGATGGACAAAATTTGAGTAATCAATATAAATATCCTTTATTCATAACTATAACTTGCGATTTTTCAAGATTTGACAATCCATACAGACCAACTGCTGGAGAATATACCTATTGGAATCCAAAAGGCGGCGCCATTTCAATGATTACAACTATTCGTTCTATCGGGCAAGGATCGGCGGAATATTTTAATGATAAATTATCAGAATATTTATTTTCTTACGGCTCCAACCAATATACTTCTATTGCAGAAGCATTGCGATTAGCAAAAAACAGCAATCCAAGCTCTTCATCAAATGTGGTTTTTTATCTTGGAGATCCCGCTTTAATGTTGGCAATTCCAAAACCAAAAATCCGATTAACGAAAGTAAATGATATTCCAATTTCAGGGACAATTCCTGATTTTCAATCTTTGGCGTATGTAAAACTTTCAGGAGAAATTACAGATGAAAACGACGTGCTTTTACCAACATACAACGGAGCTTTAGCCGTTAATATTTTTGATAAAAACATCATTAAAGCTACTTTAAATAATGATGGAAATAGCCCTTCAATTAATTTTACAACTTTGGGGGAAACTATTTTCAGAGGAAATGCATCGGTTGCAAATGGGCAGTTTGAGTTTGGTTTTGTTGTTCCAAGAGACATAAAAATACCTGTTGGAAATGGACGAATCAGTTTTTATTCCAAAAAAAACCAAGTATTTGTTGACAATACCGGAGTGGATACCACAATTAAAATCGGTGGGATTAATACATTGGCAGCAGCCGATACAACAGCTCCAACTGCTAAGATATATATGAATGATCAAACCTTTATAAATGGTGGAATTACAAATGTATCTCCGTTCTTTTTAGCCTTTCTTGAAGATGAAAACGGGATAAATACTGCAAGTGGAATTGGGCACGATATTGTAGCTATTTTAGATGGAAATGTTAGTTCCCCATATATTCTAAATGATTATTATGAAACGGAGTTAGACAATTATAAAAAAGGTAAATTACGATTTCCATTTCGGAATTTGGCAGTTGGTTTACATACAATAGCCTTCAAAGCTTGGGATGTTTATAATAACCCCATCAATTTAGAAATCCAATTTATTGTAGTTGGAGATGATACAATGACACTCACAAATGTGCTAAATTATCCAAATCCATTTGTAAATTATACACAATTTTGGTTCACACACAACCATCCATTTGAACCTTTAGAAGTTCAAGTTCAAGTGATGACAATTACAGGAAAAATTGTTTGGACAAAAAATCAAATTAGTACAACAGATGGCTTTCTTAGCAGAGAAATCTCTTGGGACGGAAGGGACGATTTTGGCGATAAAATAGGAAAAGGAGTTTACGTTTATAAATTAACTGTAAAGTCTTCTTTAACGAATAAAAAAACTGAAAAGTTTGAAAAACTTGTAATACTTTAATAATATACTATATTTGTCTAATAAAAATTCTATAATAGAAATGAAAAGAATAGCTATTTTAATACTTTGTTTATCTGCTGTACAAATCTCAAAAGCACAGGAAAGAGTAATAACCACAGGAGTTCCTTTTTTATTAGTTGCCGCCGATGCAAGAGCTGCCGGATTAGGAGATCAAGGAGTTGCAACAGCTGCAGATGCTTTTTCGCAACAATGGAATCCAGCCAAATACGCCTTTTCGATAGAAAAACAAGGGTTTTCAATGAGTTATACTCCTTACCTTACGGCATTAGTAAATGATATTTCATTAGGACAATTAACCTATTTTAACAGAATAAATGAAAGAAGTGCCTTTGCAGGAAGTATTCGCTATTTTAGTCTAGGAGAAATCGAATTGCGTCAAAATATTGACGATGTTGCGAATGTTGTAAAGCCAAATGAATTTTCATTAGATGGGTCTTATGCTTTAAAATTAAGTGATAAATTTTCAATGGCTGTAGCTGGTAGATTTATAAGCTCTAGTTTGAAAATTCAAGATGCTACAAATGATACTCGAGCTGCAAATTCATTTGCATTTGATGTAGCAGGATTTTTTCAATCGGAACAAACTGCTTTTAATGATTTTGACGGACGCTATAGAATTGGTTTCAATTTACAAAATTTAGGACCTAAAATCAGTTATGATTCAACTGTTTCTAATGAACTAAATGCTAATTTTTTACCCGCTCAAATGAAACTGGGAGGTAGTTTTGATTTTATCTTTGATGATTATAATAAAATAACAACAAGTGTCGAGTTTAGTAAATTATTAGTTCCAACACCACAAGTTGACAGCTCTCATTTATATGATTACAATAATGATGGCGTTGTAAACTCTCAAGATTTAACTGATTCAAATAATGACTACAAAAAAATTGGATGGGTTTCAGGAATATTCAAATCTTTTGGTGATGCACCAGGCGGATTTAGTGAGGAATTAAAAGAAGTTACCTATTCAGTTGGTGCAGAATATTTATATCAAGATTCTTTTGCAATGCGATTAGGGTATTTTCACGAAAGTCCAATAAAAGGAGCTAGGAAATTTTTCTCGCTTGGAGCAGGATTCAAATATAATGTAGTGAATGTGGATGTGTCTTATTTATTTTCAACATCAAAAGTTCAAAACCCTTTAGAAAACACCCTTCGATTCTCTCTTACATTTAATTTTGGAGATAAATATGAAGAACTTTAAAAACATCAAATATTAATGAACAATCCAAATTTCAACCAATTGAAATTTGGATTTTTTTTCCTAAATAACCCATGAAAGAAATTAGCATTACTACCAAATTTACAGCTTTTGACTCTGCATCAGAACTCCCAATAGACGTTCAATCGCTAATGGAACAAGCTATCGATATTAGAAAAAAAGCGTACGCTCCATATTCCCGATTTCGTGTTGGTGCCGCTTTATTGTTGGATAACGGAAAAATAGTTTTGGGTTCCAATCAGGAAAATGCTGCCTATCCATCTGGGCTTTGTGCAGAACGCGTTGCTGTTTTTTCTGCAGGTGCTTTGTATCCAGAAGCGAAAATTGTAAAAATGGCTATTACTGCAACTTCTGATACTAATCCTACTTTAACTCCAATTCCACCATGTGGCGCTTGTCGCCAATCTATTTCGGAATATGAAATCAAACAAGAATTGCCAATAGAAATTTATTTTATGGGAGAATCTGGAAGTGTTTACAAATCGGATTCTTTGAAAAATTTATTGCCATTAATGTTTGATAAAAAAGTATTGTAATATGTATTCGGAAAATTTCAAATTTCGTGAAGTTTGAAAATACTAGAAAAGGATATTAAATACAGATTAATCAGATAAATGAAGATTTTTTTATATAATTATTTATATTATTAATCAAAATTCTTTATTAATCAATATTAATCGCAACAACGAAAAATATAAAATAAAATCACTATAAAATTTTACTTCTTAGTAGGAAAGTATTATTTTTGCACTTCGCAAATTTACGGTGTATTAGTATATTGCGATCACAGTCAACATTAAAAAGACACTAAAACCATTTAGTCAAATGAAAGAAGTTACAAAAGAAGTTTATTTAAAGTGGTATGAAGACATGCTTCTTTGGAGAAAATTTGAAGATAAATTAGCAGCACTTTATATTCAGCAAAAAGTTAGGGGTTTCCTACATTTATATAATGGACAAGAAGCCGTTTTAGCTGGTGCTTTGCATGCTATGGATTTGACAAAAGACAAAATGATTACCGCCTATAGAAATCACGTTCAGCCAATTGGAATGGGTGTTGATCCCAGAAAAATTATGGCAGAATTGTTAGGAAAAGCTACAGGTACTTCTAAAGGAATGGGTGGTTCAATGCACATTTTCTCTAGAGAACACCGTTTTTATGGTGGTCACGGTATTGTTGGAGCTCAAATTCCAGTAGGTGCAGGACTTGCTTTCGCAGATAAATATTTTGAAACCGGCGGTGTTACTATGACCTATTTTGGTGATGGAGCAGCACGTCAAGGTTCTCTTCACGAAGCTTTTAATATGGCAATGTTATGGAAACTTCCAGTAGTATTTATTGTAGAAAACAATGGATATGCAATGGGAACTTCTGTAGAAAGAACTGCAAATCATACTGATATTTGGAAACTTGGTTTGGGTTATGAAATGCCTTGCGGACCAGTTGACGGAATGAATCCTGTTAAAGTTGCGGAAGCAATGCACGAAGCAATTGAAAGAGCTCGTCGCGGTGACGGACCAACATTTTTAGAAATGAAAACGTATCGTTACAGGGGACATTCAATGTCGGATGCGCAATTGTACCGTACCAAAGAAGAAGTTGACGAATACAGAAAAATAGATCCAATTACGCAAGTTTTAGATGTAATTATGGATCAAAAATATGCTACAGAAGAAGAAATTGAAGCTATTGATGAAAAAGTAAAAGACTTAGTTGAAGAATGCGTTGCATTTGCAGAAGCGTCTCCTTTTCCAGAAGTGCAACAATTATACGATGTAGTTTACGAACAAGAAAACTATCCATTTATCCCTCATAAACTTTAATCGATATGGCAACAGTAATAACAATGCCGCGTTTGAGCGATACAATGACAGAAGGAACCGTTGCGTCTTGGCTTAAAAAAGTAGGCGATAAAGTTTCTGAAGGTGATATTCTTGCAGAAATTGAAACAGATAAAGCTACAATGGAATTTGAATCTTTCAATTCTGGTACCCTTTTATATATTGGAATTAAAGAAGGCGAATCAGCTCCTTGTGATTCTTTATTAGCTATTATTGGAAAAGAAGGCGAAGATATAACCGCTTTGATAAGCCCCCCAGCCCCCGAAGGGGGAGTTGTAGGAGAGGCAAATCATACTGAAATTTCAGACGCAAATAATACACCCGTTTCGGCTCCTTCCCCTTCGGGGAAGGCTGGGATGGGGCTTCCTAAAGGAGTTGTTGTAGTAACAATGCCGCGTTTGAGCGACACCATGACTGATGGAACTGTGGCAACATGGTTGAAAAAAGTGGGTGACAAAGTAGCCGAAGGAGATATTCTTGCAGAAATTGAAACGGATAAAGCCACAATGGAATTTGAATCTTTCAATGCGGGTACTTTATTATATATTGGAATCCCAGAAGGCGGAACCGCCCCATGCGATTCTTTATTAGCTATTATTGGACCTGAAGGAACTGATATTACTGGTTTACTAAGCCCCCCAACCCCCGAAGGGGGAGTTGTAGGAGAGGCGAAAAACACTGTTTTAGAACCAACAACCAACAACCATCAACCAACAACCATCAACCAACAACCAACTACAACTTCAAACGAAAGAGTATTTGTTTCTCCATTAGCTAAAAAAATTGCTGAAGAAAAAGGAATTAATCTGTCGCAACTTAGTGGTTCTGGTGAAAATGGTCGTATCATAAAAAGTGATGTTGAGAATTTTGTACCAAGTACAACAACTCAAAGTGCGCAATCAAATACAGTTGCTCAACCACAAGTTGAAGTTGCAGTCGCTAAACCATTTGCAGCAGCAGGAGAAAAACTTACCGAAGAAATCAAGAACTCACAAATGCGCAAGATTATTGCAAAACGTTTGGCAGAATCTTTATTTACAGCACCACATTATAACCTTGTAATTGAGGTTACAATGGACGAAGCAATGAAATCGAGAGCAATTATCAATAGCGTTCCAGATACAAAAGTATCTTTCAACGATATGGTGATAAAAGCAAGCGCAATGGCATTGAAAAAACATCCGAAAATAAATTCTCAGTGGAGAGAAGATTCAATTCTTATCAACTATCACGTGAATATTGGGGTTGCGGTTGCCGTTGAAGATGGATTAGTAGTTCCTGTATTGCCTTTTACAGATGCTATGAGTTTGTCTCAAATTGGCGGAAATGTTAGAGATCTTGCAGGAAGAGCAAAAAGCAAAAAATTATTGCCGTCAGAAATGGAAGGAAGTACGTTTACTATTTCTAATCTTGGAATGTTTGGTATAACTGAATTCAATTCAATCATTAACCAGCCTAATTCTGCAATTTTATCTGTAGGTGCGATTGTAGAGAAACCAGTAGTAAAAAATGGTCAAATTGTTGTTGGAAACACGATGATGCTTTCTTTAGCTTGCGATCACAGAACGATTGATGGTGCAACTGGAGCACAATTCTTACAAACATTAAAACAATACATAGAAAACCCAGTTACGATGTTAGCATAAGTTATTCTAAATTAAATACAAAGTCCCGTTTTGAGTTTCAAAACGGGACTTTTTTTGTGATAATTGAACTGTTTATTAAGATTTATTCTTCGCTTCAATCCACTTAGACATGTATTTAGTGCTTTGCAAAGTTTGATACTGTATCAAGGCTCCCATAAAATTATTCATTCGGTGTTGATGTAAACTATTTTGGAGTTCCAGAATACATTCCTTAAATTCTGAAACAAAAATTGATTTCAAATACCGCTTTTCAATAATTTGGATTCCATTTTGTTGCGCTGTATTCCAAAATGTTTTGTCTTGGTATAAAGAAACAGCTTTCGCAGCAAAATCTTCGGGTTTATCAGCTATAAAACCATTCCAAGGCAAATCTCCAAACATCGATTCGGCACCAATTGAAGTAGTTGTACTTGGGGTTCCACATTGCATTGCTTCCAATAATTTCCCTTTTATTCCCGCGCCAAATCGCAAAGGCGCCAAAACAATTCTTGCTTTTGAAACTACTTCATGCGCATTCTCAGCACGTCCCATAATATGAAATCCTTGCTTTGGCTGGTGCAATTGTAAAACTTTCTGGGAAGGATAAGCACCGTAAACTAGCAAATTTGCTTCGGGAATATCTTTTCTAATCAAAGGCCAAATCGTTTCTTTTAAATATTGAACAGAATTCCAATTGGGTTCGTGGAGAAAATTTCCAATAATAATAAAGTCCTTTCTTTCTTCAAAAGGCAGCCATTTTTGAATGGAATCTTTAGAAACAGGATCCAATAATAATGGCAAATAATACAATAAAGATGGGTCTATTTTAAAGGTGTTTGTCAACAAATACATTTCATATTCCGAAACCATTATCGAACAATCACAACGAAGAATACTGGCAATTTCTCTTTTAGAAATATCTTCGGTTAACAAATCATTAATCTCAAAATCTCGATTTTCTTTGAAGGCTTTTTGACGTGACAATCGCAAACAATGCAAATCAATTGTGTCTAATATTCTTAAGGCGCTAGGACAAAATTCCGCAACTCGCCAGCCAAATTGTTCTTCCATCAAAAACCGATCAAAAACCACGATAGAGGGATTCAACTCTTGAATAAAAACATCAAAACTGGAACAGTTCAAAGCAATTGATTTCTTATTAACCCCAATTGCCTCCAAATCAATCATAAAATTACTATCCAAAGCTGGTGTTGCAAACGTTACGCTCCAACCCCACTCCTTGAACAAAAGAAGCAGTTGCTCCATTCGAGTTCCCGCTGCAGAAGAATTAGGTTCCGGCCAAACAAAACCAATTATTAAGAT
>CANIFM010000093.1 GCA_947466955.1 Bacteroidota bacterium | reverse complement strand
GTTACCGTTGAAGGTGTTGGTTCTGATGCGGTTGCCAATGGATTTGGAATTCGCATTAAATCGGGTTCAAATATAGAAGTACGTAATCTTGGTTTTATGAATACCAATGCAACTGAAGGTGATAATGTTGGATTACAACAAGATAATGATCATATTTGGATTCACAATTGCGATATGTTTTATGGTGCACCTGGTGGTGAAGCAGATCAAGTAAAAGGAGACGGGGCATTGGATTGCAAACGATCAACTTATTGTACTTTCTCTTACAACCACTTTTGGGATAGTGGAAAATGCAATCTTTTGGGTTTAAGCGAAAATACAACATCCGATTTATATGTTACCTACCATCACAATTGGTATGATCATTCTGATTCTCGTCACCCACGTGTTCGCTTTTATTCGGCACATGTTTACAATAATTATTATGATGGAAATTCAAAATACGGTGCAGGTTCAACAATGGGTTCGTCGGTATTTATGGAAAATAATTTTTTCCGCAATTGCAAATATCCAATGCTAACTTCAATGCAAGGTTCTGATGTTTACGGCGGTTCTGCAGGAACATTTTCCAGTGAAGACGGAGGTACAATTAAAGCATTTAACAATACAATGAGTGGTCAATCGCGCTATGTTCCTTACAATGCTTCCACTTTCCCTATTGAATTTGACGCTATTGAAGTAGCAACAAGAGAAGAATTAATAAGTAGTAGCATCACTTCTAAACAAGGAGGAAATGCCTACAATAATTTCGATACCGATCCCACTTTATATATTAAAAATTTAATCGTGGAAAGTACTACAGTAGCCAGAGACAACGTCATTCTACATTCTGGTCGTGTTTCTGGTGGTGATTTAATTTGGATATTCAATAACGCTATTGATGATGGTTCCTCTTCTGTAAACACGGCTTTAAGCGCTGCATTAACTGGTTATAGCACTAGTATGGTTTTTGTTCAAGGCGATGCTCCTGCAATTGTCGAAAGTAGTCAAACGCTAATTTCAACAACTGATGACAATCAAACCGTAGATAATGGTATTGCAATTACAGATATGATTTACATTTGGGGTGGCGATGCAACTGATGTTACAATAACTGGATTACCTGCCAATGGAATTACTTTTGTTAAAGATTACGCCACTAAAACAATTACTATTTCGGGTATTCCAACGCACCACGTTATTTTCACTTTAACAACAATTGGAACAATAGGAACCTCGGTGAGTAGTTCTGGAAGTGTTTCTATAAATGGGGCAACTCCAGATGATGAAATTCATAATTTTACAACAGCTGCAATGGCAAGTACATTTTATACCATTACAGGGAATATGAATTCAACGGCAGGTACCGCAACATTTGACGGTTTGAATTTAACCGCTCGATTCAAAATGGAATCAGCAACAAATATTATTTATACTACAACAAGCACCTCAACTTTAACTTTGGTTTTTGACCCAACATTTATTGGAACGGTAAAACTTAACGGAGTTGCTTATACTGCTACTTCTGGAATTGTGATTATTCCAAATGTACCTGTTGGTTTAAATACTATTACTAAAGGTACTACCGCAAATCTATTTTATATTAAAACTGTTTTTGATGCCTTAGGATTATCTCAAAATGCGGTAACACCAAAACTGATTTTGTATCCAAATCCTGTTACAAACCAATTAAATATTGCTTCCGATTCTAAAATAGAAAAAGTAATGATTTATAGTTTAACAGGGGAATTGGTAAGAAGCATTGATGGAGAATTAAAAACCATTGACATAAGCACTTTGAGTAGTGGGAATTATTTTATAAAAGTACAAACTGAACATGGGGTTTTCAACCAAAGAATTATCAAAAAGTAAACCCAATTTAAATATATTAAACCGCTATCAATTCATTTTGATAGCGGTTTTTTTTGCAAATCTAAAATGATAGTTATAGGTATATTATTATTAAATATAGTGGCTTTATTTGAAACAGATTAACAGATTTAAACTTTGATAATAATTACATAATACCAATGAAAATATTTCATTAGGACAATCTATTGGATTAACGTAATGTATTTGATTTAGTATAATTTTGAGGCTACATAGTAATAACTAAAAAACATTTTATTAAAGATTATTCTGAAGCGAAACCAACCGTTTACAAATGAAAAATCCTTGTAAATAGTCAATTTACAAGGATTTATTAAAATTAAAATAAGCAGTAATTGCTCAACTATAATTCAAATTATTTCACAACAACTTTTACAGATTTTTCACCTTCAGCAGATTTTACATTTACAATGTAAAAACCAGAATTCAATTCGAAGTTCAAGTCTGAAACTGTAGCTACAGACTTAACTAAAGCTCCTGTCATGTTATATACATTAACTTGTGTTTCTGAAGTTACATTTGCAACATTAACTTGTTTTCCATTAGAAAAAATACTTACAGAAGAATTTGATTGAAAATTGTTATTTGCAAGTGCTGGAGTATTTACAGTTGCTCCAGTTACTTCAACTTTATATAGATTTGAAGCTGAATCACTATATACATAAAGTTTTCCACCTGCTGTATTTGCATAACTAGCTGTTAAAACTGTTGCTACACCATTAACTGATGAAGTTGAACCAACAAGGTTTGTTCCATCAGTAACAAATACAACACCTGTTGATGTTGAACTGCTTGATTTAAACCAAACTTTTACAGTACAAGCACCACTAACATTAAAATATAAATAACGCTGTACTGGCAAGTAAACAGGAGCGACAGCACCACCACCACCTTTTAATTGAAGCCTATTAACCGTAGGTCCAAAAGCATCAGGGGCAAGAAAAGTAGTTGCACTAGCACCAATAATTGCAAAGTTAGTAATTGGAGTTGCAGCTGTAGGAGAACAAGCATAAAGTCCTAATCCATCTAGTACTTTTTCAGTATATGGAGCAGCAGGATCAGAATTTCCAATACTGGTTAATGGGAATAATGTGGTATTTGAAAAGTCCCAAGATTTAGTCTGAGCATTAATAGATACTGCAGAAAACAGCAAAGGAAGAATTAAAAAAAGTAGATTTTTTTTCATAATAAAAAGGTTTTTTTTGTTTATTTAATATTTGTAATCGATTACACAAATGTAATACTGTTTTTTTTAAATAAAAAATAATAGCTGTTTTTTTTTTTAATTAATTAACATTACAAGGCTGTTTTATAAATAAATACTGATAATATAGATACAATTTGGCTTTAATCAACAAATTATTTAATAAGAAAAAGCCCTATAAATAGAGCTTTTTGAATAAATTGAATACCGTTAATTGGTACTTATTTTAAATGCTTTTTGTCCGTCAATAGCTTTTACAGTTACAATCCAAAATCCAGAACCAATATTAAAATTAGTATCTATATTAGTTTCAAATGTTTTGACTACAGAACCATTAATGCTATAAACTGTAACTTTTGTATTGGATTTTACATTTGACACAACAACATTGTTTTTATACGCCTGAACATTTACTGAAGTATTTGCCTGAAACTGATTGATTTCTAACGTGTCATTTGTAATCAATTGCGGAATTGGATCCCAATTATCAGTACCTTTTGTAAAATTAAAAGTAGTAATCGCAGTTGTTCCATCGTTCAATGTAGGTGAAGTTAATGAAGTTGACCATGTAGCTCGATTTGGTGTATTGTTTATTCCTGAATTTTCAATGGTGCCAAATTCATACATCCCACTAGAATTTCCACCTAAAGTATTTTGCCATCCAAGTGGCATAATTAGTGATTGACCGACATATCCAGGGCTATTTGAGGTTTCAATTGTTGTATTATAAAACACTACTTCACTTGTTGTTGCTGCCCAAGGTCGTCCAAAATAACCCGGTTTTGCTTTGTAAGTTGAAGCAGATTCAACCTGAGGAATTGCACTTGTAACCGTACATTCATACATTAAAAAACCCCTGCCAGAACTTTGTTGTGCAGCTGTAATATAGGATTGATCATTTGAGGCGTCACTAATATTCATGCTCAAATTAGACTTGTAAAAAACAGCGTCCATTCCGCCAAAAATGTAATCTACAGCTCCCATCATATCGCCTTTATAGACCACTACCCTAGCTCCCGCTCCTCCAAAAAAGGAATCTTGACGCCCAACAACTCGACATTTGTTCAAGATTACTTTATCAATATTATTTGGTACTGCAATAGCTGCGGCTCTTTCTACAAGAGTTCTACTTTGTACTCCCGTATTTCCTGCTGCCGTTGGTCGTGAACCTGGACTTCCTGTTGCCCACATAACCAAAATATCTTGTGCTTCTTTATTAGAAATATATTGATTGAAAGAGTTTTCAAAAATAATATCATCTGCTTGAAAACCATTGGCATTTACAACCACCGTTGCATTCCAATAAGAACCATTAGTAGTTCCACTTACATTTTGATAGGATATACTACCGTTTTCTCTATTGACATCCAACACATCTTGGTGCCATTTTTGATCGTTAGACATACTGTAATAATTATATCCAACACCATAATATGAGGTAACTCTCACAGCGCCATTGGCAATATTTACCCCTTTATCAATCAAATTGGTATTTGGAGAAGTTGAAGCATTTTTCAATGTGATATTAGGTTGTTTAATCACAAGCATTTCTTCGTAATTTCCAGAATCAATTAGAATAGTAACGCGATCTGAATTAGGTCTAATCATATTGGCTACAGCCTGTAAAGCACCATTAATAGTTTGATATTGTTTATCGACACCAACAGTTAATGTTGAACTATACGGCAAACGCGCCCCGATTTTAATTTCAGGAAAATAAGTTGTTAAAGTTGAAGCTCCACCCACAGTAATTGTTACATACCCAGGAGTTGTTCCTGTGTAAGTATATTCTGTATATTCTGTTAATGTAGTGCTATTTGTTGCTGTTGTAATGGTTGCGCCACCTTCGATAGAAAAATTTGCAGTGTAGTAATAGGAAACTGTTATTGCTTCCCCAGGATTTACAGGAACTTTTATTGTGGCTCCCGTTTTTGCGGTTAAATGTCCCGAAGAAGTTACGGTTGCAACCTGTCCTGTTAAAAGCAATCCTTTGTATGCCGCAGAAGTTGTAGTCGATAGTGTTCTGTCATCAAATGTCCAAACGGTTACGGGTCTAAAAGCCAATGTTTTTGTGACCGCAGCCCCGTTTACTGTTACATTAGAAACCAATCCTAATTCTACTGGGTAATTATCTAAACCACTAAAAGAAACAGAATAGGTTCCGTTACGCAAAGAAATTGTAGCAGCAGCATTAAAATTATAAACATAACCACTTTCGTTTAAATTTGTAAAAGTTAAATTTAAACTTGCTAATTGAGTAGCCGTTAAACCGGTAGTATTTATTGTTATTGGAAAAACTGGTTTCGGTGTAAAAGCAATATCTGCTAAAGTAGTTGCAGCTGGAATGGTAATTGTATTGGCAATAATTTCGTAATCATTGACACCTTGCGGAACAATTGTATATTGATAATTTGGCTCTAATTGAACCGAATACGTTGCATTTGCAGCAGTAATAGCTGGTGTTGGCACATATATTCTATTAGCGGAAGGAGCTGGAATATATGCTAAACTTAAACTTGAAATCGAAGTTCCCAAGCCTGTAATAGTACCATTAACTGGAAACAAACTAACCCCAATGATTGAAATGTCATGAGTTGCAGTTGCTGTGGTAATTCCTGTGGTATTAAATGTCACACCATTACTAATCACAAAACCATTTGCATTTACTAAACTCATTTGATACAAATATCCCACTGGAATTCTCACACTGTACGTTCCTGAAGTTACAAGTGAAGTCCAAGATTTCCCTGCTGCATTTGTAAACATTACAGAATAACCACTTGGAATTCCTGAAGCTTGAGAAACATCTAAAGCACCTGAAAGAGTAACATAATTGGCTGCTTTTCTATAAATTCTGTAATAACTTGCTTTTGCTGTAGCGTCATAAATTCTATAGACACCAGCATATTTAGCTACATAACTAACTTCTGAAACACTACCACTTGCAGTCGTTGTTACCACATTATCTTTTTGCAAATTTGGGTCTGTTACATAAGCAAATGTTAATAAACCCGCAGTATCACCTCTTGCAATAACTTTAACCTCATCGTCTTCTGCAAGTGTCAAACTCAAATATCTGGAGGTTCCTAAACCAGCAGCTACTGAAGCACTTCCATTGCAATAAAGTCTTCCATTATGGGTTGTTACGCTCGCGATATTAGTGTCATAACGTGTGATCGCAGTATTAGTAGTTCTCAATCTATCTGCTCCACCAACCCAAGACAATGCACCAGCGGTGAAACTAGCAGGAAATGTATTTGTTGTATTTACACTACCAGCAGTTATGGAACTAGGATACCATGAATTGATAGTGGTTTCATTCAATAAATTATTGTATAAATTGGTATCTAATTGTGTAGCACCAAAATCCCAAACATCAGTATTTTGTGCTTGTACCAATGAAGCTGAAAGCAACAAGGTAAAAATGAACAGTTGTAATTTTCTTTTCATGTTTAAATAATTAAATGTTAATTTTTATTAGATTTCTTCGTTTTATTATTGAATGTTATTGTGCTTTTTCCAACTCGGAAATTTCTTTAAAACGTCCTTTGGTTCATTAGTGTACCATCTGTAACCATTTCTGCGCTCAAATCCAATTTCTGCTAATGTTGCTTTTTTTATTCCGTCACGATCACAAAAAAATGGAGCATTCGTATCCAAATCCATAAAACGTGCCCAAAGTGGTTCTCCATCAGGACTTTCTACTACTATTCTATTCGATTTTCCATCTTCGGTCAACTCACTATCCAATTTAATTCCTGTTATTTTTGATTTTTCAAACCAACGAACTGCACCTTCCACAGCTGCAATAATTTCTTTATTAGGATTTTCGATTGACATTAATAATAAAACTATTTTCACCGATTCTTTCCCACTTAAAGAGACCAATTCATAAGCTCTTGCTTTGGCTGGAACTAATGTAACTTCATCATATTGAGCGCACCAACTTGTCAATTGACCATTTTGTTTGTATTGGGTTTTGAGAATACAATCGATTCCTTTATTAAAGGCGATTTCTATTTTATTTACAACATCAGAAGTTGGAGATATACTGTAAAAATTAGACTTGTTTTTAATTTCTTTAAATAATTCTAAAATGTTCACCATAGAATCGTCATTGTAAGTGATGTGCGTATAATATCCTTTCATTAATGGGTAAAATTGTGGCCAACCCCCATTATCGTATTGAGCAGCAAGTAAATAATCAATTCCTTTCATGAAAGCAATCTTGTATCTTTCATCAGGATTTTTTTTATACATTTTAGATAAAAACAGCATTTCCTGACACGTTGCGCCATTGTCTGTTGTACATTCAATTGGATCTGATTTTATAGCTATCAATTTTTGCTTTTCCACTTCAGAAAGCAGTTTTTGCATTTGAATATTTTTTGGCCAACCCCCAATATTTCGTTGGTACAACAATACATTTTCCGCAATAGAAGTTGCTTCCGCAGACGCAAACCAATTCTCATCTTGAGATTCTGTAATACTTCGCCAAGATTTATCGTGCACTTGAGCTGTAATCCCAATCGAAGTTGAAATTAAAAGTACTGTAAAAACCTTTTTTAAAATTATCATTTATTAATTTGTTATTTGTTAAATCTAATCCAATCAATCATTATATTACCAGCATCATTAACAAATCCATTGCGCAAGGCAACAAAACCTATTTTTGCTCCAATCCATTTTCCTTCTCTAGCTTTAAATGGAATTCCTATGTTTTTATAAGTCGTTCCATCCTCGCTAAAGCTGAAAACGCAATTCCCATTTTGTGTTACTTGCACTCGTAGATACATTGTTTTATTAGAAATTTGAACAACTTCCGTCTCGATTTCTAACTCCTTCTTATCAGCTTTTTTACAAATCATTTGAGATAAAAAGATTTTACCTCCAATTTGTTTCAACTTCAAAAAACTATAATCTAAACCCATTATCAGCAAACCAGCTTCCTCTTCATCGAAATGCGGATTGAAAGTTAGTTTTGCTGTAGCAGTAAATTCATCATTAGGAAATTTTTGTAATACTAAATTTGGCACCTCAAAAAGATTGGTAGCATCTTTAGGTTTTGGGATACAATTCAAAGTATAATATCCTAAATTACTTGGAAAACCCCAATATATTTTAGGATTCGCATGCCATTGCCATTGCAAATTAAGCTTTGGCTCGTTAAATTCATCCGAATCATTTAGCAATGTAATTGGATAGGAATTACCCACATTTGGTTTTTTGTAAACTTTTACTGGCTCCCCAATTCCATCATTATTAGTATCTATACCAATAAAAGGCCAATTGTCAACCCATTTCATCGGTTGCAAATGAACGACCCGTCCAAGAACACCTTTATCTTGAAAATGAAAAAACCAATCTTCACCAGTTTGAGTTTGCACCCAAGCTCCTTGATGTGGCCCATTAATTTCAGATTTACCTTGATCTAAAACTTTTTTCTTTTCATAAGGTCCGTAAATATTTTTTGACCTAAGCACCGTTTGCCAGCCTGTTGCAACTCCGCCTGCAGGAGCAAAAATATAGTAATACCCTTCTCTTTTATAAATTTTAGGTCCTTCGATAGTGGTTTCCTCTTGGTGTCCGTCAATTAATAATACCTCATCATTATTCGCAGAAATTCCTTCTGAATCCATCGTACACACCACCAACATACTTTTAATTCCAGCACGGCTACCCGCAAAAGCATAAACCAAATATACTTTTCCATCTTCATCCCATAAAGGCGTTGGATCGATTAAACCTTTTCCTGATTTCACCAAAACAGGTTCTGACCAAGGCCCTTCAGCTTTTTTAGATTTAATCAAATAAATTCCAAAATCTGGGTCAGGATAATATATAAAAAATTCATTATTATGATATCTAATACAAGGTGCCCAAACACCATTTCCGTGTTGTGGCTTATCAAAAACTTCTGACGGACTTAGTTTTGTTAATCCATAACCAATCAATTTCCAGTTAACTAAATCATTGGATTCAAGAATTGGCAAACCAGGAATACAATTGAATGAAGAAGCAGTCATATAATATGTATCACCCACACGAATTACATCAGGATCAGAATAATCACTATTTATAATTGGGTTTTTATATGTTCCATCTCCATTATCAGAAACCCAAACAGCGGAATCCTTCCCTTGTCCAAAAAGGAAAGAGGTTATAAAGAATACCAATAAAGTTAAGCTGTTTTTTATCATTTGTAATTTAAAAAAACAATACCTATTTATTTCTAAGAAAACTAGAATTAAATAGGCATTGAATTATTTGTATATAAATTAACTATTATTAATAGCCGTAATCATTCACTAATTTCCCATTACTTCCATCAACAAACACTTGCCAAATTGGCCAAAACTGTCTGTTGTCTGGATTTACGCCTCCTTTATATAGCGCATTAATTTTTAAATCGGTTAAGCTACTCCAAGCTACAGAAGGATTGACCAAGTACTCCGCAGGTGGATTTGTTTCATCACGATTTAAACCATAAATATCTATTGAAACGTTGTCAGCTCTATATTTATAATATAAAGTAGTTGGCACTGTAGCATATTCTCCTACGTGATCGCGCAAACGTGTCATTTTATCTTTAGCTTCGTCTAATTTAGTTTTAAGTAAACCCCATCGAATAAGCGCTTGTTTACGTTCCATTTCGCCAGTAAATTCAAATTTATGTTCTTCTATAATTGCATTAAACATAGCTTGTTTACTATCTAATGCATTTACATAATTATCTACATTTACTGTCTGATTTGTTGTAAAAGCTCTATTTCTGATTTCTTTTAAATAAATTCTAGCAGCGGCTGGACCTTCAACTTCATTAGCAGCTTCGGCAGCCATCAATAGAACTTCAGCATAACGCATGTAAACTTTATTAGTACCATCATCATTAGTAGATGTAACGTAACGATTCATCCACTCGTAACGGTATTTACCAAAATACCATTTATTAAAGGCGTTCAATTGTTGTTTTGCAATTCCTGCAACAGCTATTCCATATTTATAGGGAACACAAGTTACATCTCTTCTGCTATCGTTTTGATCATAATCATAGAATACATACGGAAGAGGCCCAGCAACTCCACCTTTTCCTGATCCGTTAGCTTGAAATTGATCAATACTTGTGTGATAAACTGCAAATGTATATAACATTCTTCCACGACCATCTGCGAAAGGAATTTCCCAAAGAGATTCACCACCTGCGGTGATATTTCCTTGGTTGTATTTTCTCCATAACATTTCAAAAGAAGGCTCCAAGTGTGCTTTTCCACTAGCAATTACAGCACGACATTCGCTTAGTGCTAAAGGATACATCACTCCAACGGAAAGTTCAGGGTCATTACTTCTTCTAACTGCATCTGGATATTGTTGAAAT
>CANIFM010000092.1 GCA_947466955.1 Bacteroidota bacterium | reverse complement strand
CCCAATTCCTGAACACCAATTAAATAAATTATGGCATCTAAATCTAAATCTTCGCCTTGTGAAAATTGATTGGAAAGTATATTTACAAGCTGTTCCCAGCGTTCTTTGAGTTGTATATCTCTTGACATTTTTTTTAATTATGAATTATAAGTTATGAGTTATGAATTATAAGTTATGAGTTCTGAAATCTGAGTTCTGAGTTCTGAAATCTGAAATCTGAAATCTGAAATCTGAAATCTGAAATCTGAAATCTGAAATCTGAAATCTGAAATTATTTCGGTAAAGATACCAACATAATTCTTTTATCTTTGCTCTTTATACTTTTCTCTTTGTTTATATGAGTTATTTAGATATTTTTCTTGGGGTTTTATTAATTTATGGATTTATCCGTGGCATTTGGAATGGTTTTTTCATTGAATTGGCTTCGTTTGTTTCGCTTCTTCTTGGGATTTATGTGGCGATAAAATTCTCGTATTTAATGAAATCGTATGTTGGAAGTCACGTTTCTTGGAATCCAAAAACCATTCAAATTGTAGCTTTTATTATCACTTTTATATTGGTTGTAATTGGAATTTCATTATTGGCAAAATTCCTAACTAAAATGGCAAATTTTGCCAGTTTGGGAATTGTAAATAAAGTTACAGGCGGCGTTTTCGGACTTTTAAAAACAATTTTAATGTTGAGTATTTCATTGAATTTATTTCAAAAAATAAATGTAAATTATACTTTTGCAGAGAAAGCAACCATTGATAAATCCTTGTTTTACAATCCAATTCAAAAAATGGCTGCACTAATTTATCCGTCTGTAGAAGAATGGTATAAGGAAATTAAGGTAAAATCTGATAAATAATCGCTTACTTCAATCTCTTAATTGCGCTGCTTTCTATCCAACCTTCATTTCCGTCAGTCAGTTGAATTTTGTCCCAATTGTCTAAGCTTTCAATCACATAAACTTTCGTCCCTTCGTGGATTACAAAAGCATCTGTAGCACCATTTTTAGGTTCGCTTTTCACAGATACAACTTCAGAAAATACAATGGCCGGTTGGTCGTTATTGTATTGATTTTTTTCAAAAACAGCAGCCGCAACACTCAAAATTAATAAGAACATTCCAAAGAACATTCCAAAGAAAAATAATCTTTTTGAAACTGTAATTTGTGAGAAATAATAACCAACAAAAAACAATAAAAACAAAAATGATAATCCAACAGCAATTCCTCCCCAAGTGTTGTAATGAAAGGTGTTGGTGAAATCTTGAATGAGTTTATTAAAACCTACTTTTTCTACTGTTTTTATGTCGTCAATTTGTAATTTTTGAGCGAATTTAAGGTTGTTTTGAATTTCGGCATCGGTTGGATTCAACAACAATGCTTTTTCATAATTGTAAATTGCAGGCGCTACTTTATTCAATTTATAATAGCAATTTCCAATATTAAAATACAATTCTGCCGATTGCTTTTTCGTTCTAAAAACGCTTTCATAAGCCGTAATTGCTTCTTGATATTTCCCTTTTTGATACAATGCATTCCCATTTTCAAAGCCATTTTGAGCAAAGAAAACTTGCGTTGTAAGTACTATTATATAAAGTAAATTCTTCATTTTATGTTTGTTATGCTGCTCTTGTAACTATTTTATAATCCCCATATTATTTTAAAAAATTAGTGCAAATTAGTGTAATTCGTGTCTAACTTTTTTTAAAGACCTTTGTGCCCCTTGTGCAAACTTTGTGCCCTTAGTGGTTAGCAAAATTAAACTATCTGCTTTTCCAATTCAGAAATAATCGCCACCGCTTTATCATAATCTTGTTGAATCGCGGTACTTGACGACGGTGCGTATCTCGCAAATTCACAGTTTTCTGTTAGATTTATAAAAGAAGTTATCGCGTCAGGATTGGCTTTTCGTTCCAATAAAATTTCACTGATTTTATCCTTACTCATTTCCGAAGTTTCAATGTTGATTTTGGCTTTCAAGAAATTGTGCATCGCTTTTTCTAATGCAATATAAAACGGCTCTTTGTTTCCAATTTCTTTTTGGGCTTCCGATAAATATTTCTTAGCCAGTTTGTTCGATAATTTGATTTTATTTCCAGCAACATCACCGTCAATTGCTTCTTTTTTCTTCTTGAAAAGTACAATTACAGGAATACATAAAAACGGTAAAACCGACAAAATATAAAACAATGTAGATCCATAAAAATCTTTGTGTTTCATCGAAGTCAACTCCGTTTTCAATTTGATAAATTTGAATTGTGCCGAACTTAAAATTGCTTTTTTAGAATCGCCAGGCGTTGCAGCAACAGCATTATCAGCCGCATTTGGGCCTTCCAAAACATTAACCATAATTTCAGGGGAAGTGATGGTTTTGTAACTACGAGAACCCAAATCAAAATACGTGAAAACCATCGGTTTGATTGGATATTTCCCTTTGTATTGTGGAATTACAGCATATTTATCAGAGATTTTTCCTGTCATTCCAGAAAGCGGTGTTGAAACTTGTTCGTTGTGAACAGGATCATACATTTCTAAAGCGGTTGGAACGATTGGTTTTGGCAAAGTAAACAATTTTAAATTTCCTGTTCCAGAAACACTCACGTCCAAATCAAGGCTTTCTCCCGATTTTAAATTTGTTTTTGAAGGGGTAACTTTAAATACAAATCGACCAACAGCTCCCGAAAAATCAGCAGGTTTCCCCGATTCTGGTAGTGCTTTCACACTAATGGTTTTTGCACCCGCAGAAACGCGTTTGTGGTCTTCTACTAATAGTACTTGCCCAAAGATATTTCTTCTGTTGGATGGCAACTGCACATCAACATCTAATGAAAGCGGTTCGATTACTAATTTTCCTGATTTTTGCGGGTATAAAACGGTTTTTCGAAGGGTTACAAATCGGTATTTTTCACCGTTATATCTTCCTTCTTCAGCAACTAATTGTTTGATGTCAATGTTCTGACTCCAAAAATCATTGTATTTTGGTTTGTCCAATTCTCTCCAATTGGTGATTCCAATATTATAACTAAAATAAATTTTGTAAACCACTGTAATTGGTTCGTTTATATATGGATTTGTATTAGATATTTCAGCAACTAAATGTAACGAATCATCTGCCGAAACCTGAGAATCGTTAGGATCTCGTGGCTGATCTACCGCAGCAGTAACTGTAATTTTAACGGGTGAAGTTTTATAAATCTGCCCTCTAATATCAATCGATGCTTGACGAATTACTAAACTCCCTTTTTGTGTTGGTAATAAAAAATAAGAATACGTTTTATTAAACGAACTTTTTCCATTAACCCAAGATTGACTCACTTGCTGACTTGGTCCCGCAATGATTTTAAATCCCTCAAAATTTGGCGGCGTAAAGTTATCGCCATCATCATTCATTGTAAAATCGATGCGAAGTCTTTCGTTTAGCCCAAGAGTTTGTTTGCTGACTTTGGCCTCAAATTGTACTTGCGCCAAGAGCCCCTGAAAACTCAATAATAATAGAAAAAAATATTTTTTCATTTTTTGTTTAATCTTTTAATCGTTGAAATGTGCATTCGTTTAATTGTTAAAATGTGTAATTGTTTAATCGGTAATTCCTATAAAACAAATAAACGAATAAACAGTTAAACTGACTATACTTTACCAATCTTTCTCCGTTTGCATCGGTTTCCCCTTTACTTTTTTGGCATTTACCTTATCCTGAATTTTCTTTTCCTCATTGTTCACGGCATCTAAAAGATTTTGAACGCGCTCTTTTGGAATTCCTCCAGGCTTTGGTTTTGGTTTTCCGTCTTCATTACCTTTATTATCGTTTTTATCTTTCTTGTCACCGTCTTTTTTATCGTCCTTTTTCTTATCGTCCTTCTTGTCGTCTTTCTTTTTGTCGTCCTTTTTATCTTTTTTATCGTTCTTCTTTTTATCGTCTTTTTTGTCTTTCTTATCTTTTTTATCGTCCTTTTTCGGCGGATTGTCTTTCAGCATTTTTTTAGCTAAAGCAAAATTATATCTCGTTTCTTCATCACTTGGATTGTTTCTCAAGGCATTTTTATAGGCTTCAACTGCTGCAGAATAATTTTTATCTGCCATATAAATATTCCCAGAATTGTGAAAAGCTTTCTGTTTTTCAGGTCGTTCTGTAGCTATTTTAATAGTTTTTTCATAAGAAAGTAGTGCTTCCGAACCGTGATTTTGTTTGTAAATTGAATTCCCTAAATTATACGATGCAATGGCTTTCTTAGGATTATTAGATAGTGAAATTCGATATTCTGCTTCTGCAGCAGCATATTTTTTATCTGCAAATTCATCATTCGCTTTTGGCAAATTCATATCTTTTTCTTGAGCGAAAATTGCAAAAGAAAGCAACAGAAAACTATATATAATTAAATTCTTCATTATGCTTTTTCATTAAATAAATTCAACTTTTTCAACCATTTTGTTTTTCTTTCCAAGAAGAAAACATCTAATAACAACAAGAAAAATGCGATTCCTAAAAACCATTGAAACTGCGAATTATAATCGGTAAATTGTTGGGCTTCAAATTCTGTTTTTTCAATATTATCCAACGCATTTTTTATATATTCTAATACTTCTTTGGTGTTATTTCCATTAATGTAGCCGCCTTTCGTGTTTTTAGAAATTACTTTTAAGCTTTCTTCATTCAATTTTGTAACGACAACGGCATTGTTTTGATCGCGTTTAAAACTCAAAACCCGACCGTTTTCTTTCAATGGAATTGGTCCACCTTTTGCAGTTCCAACGCCAATTGTTATGATTTTTAATCCCAATTTATTCGCTTCTTCTGCAGCATCACTTGCGCCTTCAGAATGATCTTCTCCATCAGAAATTAGAATCAATAATTTGCTTGTTTTCTTATCATCATCAAAATAGGTTGACGACAATTTTATGGCTTCGTCCAATGAAGTTCCTTGCGAAGAAACCATCGTAGGATTCATACTTTGCAAAAACATTTTAGCCACGCCATAATCGGTTGTGATTGGTAAAACCGGAAATGCGCTTCCTGCATACGCCACAATTCCAATTCTGTCGCCCACCAATTGATTGATAATTTGCGAAACGATTTGCTTGCTTTTTTCCAATCTGCTTGGGGCAACATCCTCGCAAAGCATACTTTTGGAAACGTCAACTGCAAATACAATGTCAATTCCTTCGCGTTTTACCGTTTCTGATTTTGTTCCGATTTTTGGGTTAACCAATCCAATTACCAAGAATCCAAAAGCCAAAATTAAAACTGTGAATTTTAAAACTGATTTAAACACCGATTTTTCATGACTTAGTTTTTGAATCATTTCTAAATCTCCAAATTCACGTTGTTTTTTTCTTTTCCAATATTGATTGAATAGAAATAGCAAAACCAAAATTGGCACTATTAATAAAAGGGATAAATATTTTTTTTCGTCTAATTCGTACATAAATAATTTTTTAATTCCATTTCGGCTTCCTTATTTTTTGGGAAACTTGGGATTATATAAAACTTCTGAATAATGTGTTTCGTAAACCTAATTCTACCAATAATAACAACCCTGCAAAAAGAGCAAATGGTCGGAATTTTTCATCATAATCGTAGAATTTCAATTCTTGGATTTCTGTAGTTTCCAACTTGTTAATCTCATTATAAATAGCTTCTAATTTCTGATTGCTGTTGGCTCTAAAATATTTTCCTCCTGTATTTTTGGCAATCGAACGCAACAAACTTTCGTCAATTTCCACTTTCATCATTCTAAACAAAAACTGTCCGTTTGGCGCAATTGCATAAGGAAAATCCGCCATTCCGTTCGATCCAATTCCAATGGTGTAAACTTTAATTCCGTATTGTTGTGCAATATCAGAAGCCGTTTGTGGCTCAATAAATCCTGCATTATTCACCCCGTCAGTCATTAAAATAACAATTTTACTTTTGGCTTTACTGTCTTTTAATCTGTTGATTGCGGTGGTCAATCCCATTCCAATTCCTGTTCCGTCTTGAAGCACATTGTCGTATTTAATACTTCTAATGGCATCTAAAACAACGGCTTTATCACTTGTTACGGGCGATTTTGTATAGGCTTCAGAAGCGTAAACTACCAATCCAATTCGGTCGTTTGGTCTTGCTTTCACAAAATTTTCGGCAACATCTTTCAACGCTTCCATTCGGTTTGGCTTTAAATCTTTTGCCAACATACTCCCAGAAACATCGACCGACATTACAATATCAATTCCTTTTGTGGTTTTCGTTTTGCTGCTCACATCAACCGTTCTTGGTCGTGCCATTGCAATTATTAATGAGCTCAACGCCAATAATCGAAAGACAAATAACATCGGTTTCAATTTTGCTAAAATCGATTTTGAAGTTTTGAATCCTTTCAAAGAACTGATCTTTAAAGTTGCGGTTTGCTCGTTTCTTTTCCAAATTTGCCATCCAATTACTATTGGAATCAAAAGGAAAAGCCAGAAAAATTCGGGGTTTAAAAAAGTCACTTTATTCATTGCTTTCGTCTTTTTTAAATTCAACAGAATTGATTACGCGTTCCGAAATTTGTTCGGCATATTTATCGCCTTCTTCATGGAAAATCATCACTTGTTGGTAACCTCCGTCTTCTTTGAAAATTAGTATTTCATAATAAAGTTTCACACTTTTCTTTAAAATAGGATCTAATTTTACCATTGTTCCAAAACCTTTCAAGCCTGTAACTCCCATTTTTGTTTGGAATTCTTCTTGTTTTAAAACCACATCTTGTCCGCCAAAACCATTTATAGTACCTTCTAAACCTTTTTGTAAATCATAATCTGATTCTTGTTTTGGTTTTGCGGTTACCAATGCGATATAGAAATTGCTTTGCAAACTTCCGTAAGCAAATGTGCTCAAGTCTTTTAACATCACAATTACTTCTTTCGGAAATTGTTTTGTGGCATCAATTCGCGTCAAGACTTTTGGCGTTTCAATATACACTTTTGGATTTCCGTATTCGCTTGAAACCCATTTTCCTTCAACCAATTCTTTTGTAGGACGACCAATTATATTGTCTTTTACATAATCGAAACCTTTGGTCATTACAAAGAAAATAAACAGTCCTAAAATTGCGCCAACTACAAATCCAATTGCTGTTAAAATCCGTGTTCTTTTTTGTTTTTTTAATTTTTGTAAACGACGCATTTCATCCCATTCACTAGTGTCTTCTTCAATTTCAATTTCTATTGGTATGGATTTATCCAATGTCAAAATGGCTTTTTCAATCTTATTTTGGTCTTCTGCAATTTCATAATCCAATGGTTTAGATTTTGCAAATTTCACTAAATCGGCTTGCTTTAAAACGCGTTCTAAATTTTCTAATATTTCTACCGAAAGCGTCATTTTCTTTTTGATAGAAGCTGCTCGAAGTTCCAAAATCAATTCCGAAGTGGTGCTTTCCATCGCAGGAATTTCAATAGCTTCTTCAATATAATTTCTCGCAATATCGGTCAATTCACTATAATATTCTTTTACCGCTCCTTTTTGCCAAAGCTCTTTTTTCTCTAATGTTTTTAATAAAATGGTGGCCCTTTCAATTGGGGATTTCAATTCTTCAACTTCTTCAACTTTCTTCTTTTGGTATTTTTTAATCAACCAATAAATCAAAGCGCCAATTCCTAAAATCAATAAAATGATAAGCACATATTGCCAGAAATAACTCAATTGATACGGCACTTCAACGATAGGTTTGATGTCGAATAATTTCTGTTTTAAAGTATCCACTTGCACATTGGAAACCTCAACCAAAAGTGAATCTGTTGCAAATGCTTTGTTGTTTATAAGTACTTTCAAACTCGGAATTACATATTTTCCAGAGTCAAATTGGGTAACACCATATTTTTTAATAAGTTCATAGCGGTCGCCGTGTTTAATCGTATCAATAACATAGGAACGAATAACTTCCATTTTCCCAAAGTTTTTAGACGTTGGAAAAACCACTTTCGCCAAAGTATCCACATTGGTTTTTAGAGTCAAATTGAACTGTGCGCCAATTTTATTTTTGGTAACATCTATTTTAGTTTCCACTTGTTTTTGAGCAAATAGGGAAGCCGAAATTAGAAAGAATAGAATGTAATATTTGATTTTCATTGCTTTTATCGCGACTTAAAATAACTTAATAATTTGGTTACATAACTTTCATCAACTCTTGTGCTTACAACACCTGAACCCGATTTTCTAAAAGTTTCTGTAAAATAATCTACTTT
The DNA here is from genome assembly GCA_947466955.1 of Bacteroidota bacterium. Taxonomy (GTDB): domain Bacteria; phylum Bacteroidota; class Bacteroidia; order Flavobacteriales; family Flavobacteriaceae; genus Flavobacterium. The sequence continues at coordinate 2,349 of CANIFM010000092.1, read as the reverse complement.
GCTGCGGTATTCTTTTTCATATTCCAATCGAACTGATTTTGAACCTGTATTTACCACTTGTGTTTCTCCAGTTTCAGCGTCAACCATTGAAACCATTCCAAGATTTGGCATTTTTTCTTCTCGAATATCAAATACTCGAATGCCTGTAATATCGTGTTTTTTGGATGCGATTTTCAAAGTGTTTTCATATTCATCTGACATAAAATCAGAAATCACAAATACAATGGCTTTCTTTTTTTGTGTTCCCGATAAAAACTTTAAGGCTTGTGAAACATCGGTTTTATTGCTTTTTGGATGAAATTCGATTAGCTCTCGGATAATTCTCAAAACGTGCGATTTTCCTTTTTTTGGCGGAATATACAATTCAATTTGGTCAGAAAACAAAATCAAACCAATCTTATCATTATTTTGAGTTGCCGAAAAAGCCATTGTTGCGGCAATTTCTGTAACGATATCTTTCTTGAATTGGTTTTTAGAACCAAAACTTTCCGAACCCGAAATATCAACCATCAACATCATCGTTAATTCCCGTTCTTCTTCAAAAACCTTAACGTGTGCTTCATTATATCGCGCCGTTACATTCCAATCAATAGCACGAATATCATCGCCATATTGGTATTGTCTCACTTCCGAAAATGTCATTCCACGCCCTTTAAAAGACGTGTGGTATTCGCCCGAAAAGATATGATCGCTCAATCTTCGGGTTTTGATTTCTATTTTTCGAACTTTTTTGAGTAAGTCTTTTGTATCCATTTTGTTTTGGTTGTTGGTTGTTGGTTGACAGTTAATGGGGTTTTCCCAACAACTAATTCCCAACAACTATCAACTATTTAAGGTACTTCAATTTCGTTTACAATTTTGTTGATGATGTCAACAGAAGTAATGTTTTCGGCTTCCGCTTCGTATGTAATTCCAATTCTGTGACGCAATACATCGTGAACTACCGCACGAACATCTTCAGGAATTACATAACCACGGCGTTTTATAAAAGCATAACATTTTGCTGCATTTGCCAAATTGATACTTCCACGTGGCGACGCACCAAAACTGATTAATGGTTTTAAATCTGCCAATTTATACTGCTCTGGAAAACGAGTTGCAAAAATAATATCAAGAATGTATTTTTCGATTTTTTCATCCATATAAACCTCACGAACCGCTTCTTGCGCACGCAAAATTTGTTCTACAGAAACTACGGCATTTACTTTTTCGTAAGCGCCTTTCAAGTTTTGACGAATAACCATTCTTTCGTCTTCCATTTTTGGATAATCGATAACGGTTTTCAACATAAAACGATCGACTTGAGCTTCTGGAAGTTGGTACGTTCCTTCTTGTTCAATTGGATTTTGAGTTGCCAATACTAAAAACGGTCTTTCTAATTTGAAAGTTGTATCGCCAATAGTAACTTGTTTTTCCTGCATCGCTTCTAATAATGCCGATTGCACTTTTGCTGGCGCACGATTGATCTCATCTGCTAAAACGAAATTGGCAAAAATTGGTCCTTTTTTAATAGAAAATTCATTTTGCTTGATGTTGTAAATCATTGTTCCTACAACGTCGGCAGGTAATAAATCGGGTGTAAACTGAATTCTGCTGAACGATCCTTGAACAGCTTGCGACAAAGTATTTATTGCTAAAGTCTTTGCCAAACCGGGAACACCTTCCAATAAAATGTGTCCTTGTCCCAAAAGTCCAATCAATAATCTTTCAATCATGTGCTTTTGACCCACAATTACTTTGTTCATTTCCATTGTAAGAAGGTCTATAAAAGCGCTCTCTCTTTCAATTTTTTCATTAATTGCTCTGATGTCTAAAGTCGAAGTATTTTCTTCCATTTTACTAATTTTATTACTGTGAATTTTAACATTTAAATTTGAGAGTGCAAATTGAATTTTTTTTTAGAAGTACGATGTTAAAAAATGGTTAAAACTTCTATAAAACAAATGCTTTTAAGGCTGAATTGTGATTTTGTTTTTATAATTTTAAGAACTTTAAGGAAATACCTTTACTATTTTTGCATTTTAATTTCTAATAAAAACATAAAACCTTGAATAAAAACACCTTATCGCCCATTATTGCGGGCACGATGAATTGGGGAGTTTGGGATAAAAATCTCAGCACTTCTGAAATGGATAGTATGATTCAAATTTGTTTAGAAAACAAAATCACTACTTTTGACCACGCAGATATTTATGGTTCTTATACCACGGAAGCGGCGTTCGGAAAAGCATTTGCTTCAAGCAAAATAAAACGAGAAATTCTTCAATTTGTTTCAAAATGTGGCATTCAGCATCTTTCAGAAAACAGACCAAACAAAATCAAGCATTATGATTATTCGAAGGAATACAT
>CANIFM010000091.1 GCA_947466955.1 Bacteroidota bacterium | reverse complement strand
TATATCAGTTTGGGTGAAATTAGTGATAATTCAAATTATTTTCAACAATTCAATTCTGATTTTTCAGGAAAAAATGATGTTTGGAACAGCCATTATTTGAATTTAAAATCTGAGAAGACTTTGGAAATTTTAATGAAAATGGTTGATAACATTTTAGCGAATGGCTACGATGGATTATTCCTTGACAACATTGATAATTTTTCAGATTTCGGACCTCAATCGAATCAAAAACCAGAAGTTATTCAATTGATAAAAAAGATAAAAACAGACTATTTTGATCACATTTTAATTCAGAATGCTGGTTTAGAATTAATCAATGAAACAGGTCAATACATTGATTCTGTGGTTGTAGAATCTGTTGCGAGCAATTATACTTTTGATGATAAATCTTATAAATTAAGAGATGAATTTGAATTTGATGCGTATGTAAATAAGCTTGTTTCAATAAAAAAACAATACAATTTGCCAATTCTTTTGATTGAATATGCCAATACAATTCCGCTTAGAAATGCCATCGAAAAAAGAATTAAACCATCAAGATTTGACTATTTCATTGGCAATATAAACCTTCAATCGATACCGAAATTTATTAAATAATCAATTTATGATACTTTCAAATTCAATAATTCTTGGCTTTTTAAGATTTTTTGTTATGTTTCTGTTTTTATATTTAATCAATAAAAAATGGATCAACAAATCATCTTCCAATAATTTTGTTGAGTTTGTCGTGCTGCAATGGTTCAAATACGGTGCAATTCTCGGTATTGTAATTTTCATTACGGTTCAATTAAATATTTTCGATTTATTAAACACACTTTTCATTCTTGCACTGTTAATTACAATTGAATTAATTGGTATTCAAAACTTGAAAAATCCATTTATTTATTTCAATTCAAAAATTAAAAAACTACTTGTAAAAAGATTAAAAAACATTGAATTAACTACAACTTTTAAGTCTTGGTTTTCAATAAAAAAAAAAGAAACCGCTGATGTAAATCATTATTTTCTTTACTTTTTAATAGGTTTTGCAATAGTTGTAACCTTTATTACCAGATTTTATTTCCTTAAATATGATTTTTATTTATTGTCAAATAGTTGGAATAGCGATTTAGAATCAATGTTCAATTTAGACAAACAATATTGGTTTTATCCCAATAATACAATGGTTGGGGAATTGGCTTTTACTAATTTTTATGCCAAAATTTTTGATGTAAGTCCTGAAATTGCATTACAATCTATGGGTGTTATTGAAGCGGTTTTACTTGTAATTATTCTTTTTTGGTTGATTAAAAAATGTAGCGGTTCAGAATATTTTGCACCAATAATAACGGCACTTTCTTTTGCTGTATTTCTAACAATTATTCCAGTAAATCTGAATTTTTTAACCCAAAGAAATCCTATTTTTTTAGCTTTAACTTTTGCAATTCCAAGTTTTTATTATCTTATAAATCCAATGGAACTAAAGTTGAAACAACTTTCCTTTTTTTTAAGTTTTTTAGGGGCATTTATCATTATCGGCCTAATAGATTTATTCACTTTTTGCATCCTAATTCCGCCATTTGTCTTGATTTCTATTTTTCTGAGTAACAACAATTTCACCGCTCGTTATTGGATTGCATTTGGTGCTTTTCTTTTTTCAATTCTGATTTTATTTGGCGGATATTATATAATGTGTACCACTTTTCAAATTGATTTCAATGATTTTATGCGTTCCAATGTCATCTCTGTGAATTCATATACTTATAATCCACAGCTGATTATACCAATTGATTTACTCGTAAATTACTATGTTATTTTTGCTTTTGGATGTACGATTTTAATCTTGTTTTTCATTTTTTTTCTGAAAGAAAATTGGAATGTTTCACTTGCATTTCTTTTGTATTTTTTGCTATTAACCGCTTTATTAAAAATTACAAATACTTTGGTTGACAAGGATTTAATGTTGCAATCTATGGCAGTTTTTTTCCCAATTGTAATAGGTATTTCGGTTGGAGTTATCTTACGATTAGTAGCTTCAGTAACAAAAAAAACGACTAAAATTCATAATTATTTAACTGCAATTTCATCATTTGTAGTTTTGTATTTCATTATAGATTTTCAAAGAAATACACTTATAAATATTCCAAAATCAAATGATTTCTCACTTCAGATTTTAGCTGTTTATGATAAAATTCATTCTGATTATTTTCCATTTTCATTTGCAGTTGTCGATCAAAATACAACTCAAATAATCAGTGAAAATAATCATTATTTCATCAATTATTCTGAGTTTTTAGATAGCTATTTGTCGAAAGATGCTAAATATTTTAAGAATTATAAAAACCAAAGTTATTTAAAAAAAAATCCTCAGGATGTGCTTCCAAATAGCATTTTGCTTTTCATTTATAATGATGAAAATGCAATTAAAATACGCAAGAATTTGAATATATTAAAAAAACGAGGTCGAACAATCAAATTATTTCAATCCAATGAAAATTTCAAAGTATATGAAATTATTAATGTACCAAATTCCAGTAAAATTTCAGATTTAATCTTCTAATTATGAAAGCATTGTATATAAAAGTCAGTTTCTATTTTAATATTCTAATAACTATTATTTCGCTATTAATGTTGTCAAATTGCGGAACTATTGATTCTTTAGAAGTTGATAATTTCTCTGTTTTTAACTCTAATTCAAAAAACAATTCGGATGAATTTCGTAGGTATTCAGAAAATATCCAACCGCCATTAATTGAGTTTTTATTGGACAATACGGATATTGAAAGCTTAAAATTTAATGATAATATTAAAAAAGTTTGTGATTATACTAAATTTCCATACAAAACTACCGACATAAAAAAATGGGATAACAATCCTTCTTTTTCACCAACTACAAGAGTAATTTGTTTGTCAAAAACAATTAAATTAAGCGATGTGGGAATTGCAAAAATAACAGAATTTGTGGCTAACGGCGGAACCTTTTTTTATCCAATTGCAAATGAAGATAATAGAATATCCTTTCTTTTAGGATTTAAACCCGAAGCCGATCATTATACTGACATAACTGCCAAAGGATTTTATTTTAAATATCCAATTTTACCTGATTTTAAAGGAGTTAAAATGAATGTTGATGAATTGCATTATGGATTCGCAAAAGAAAATTTCTCTAAAGATATCAAAATATTAGCCACAGCGGTCAATGATGTAAATTTTCCAATTGTGTTAGAAAATCAAGTTGGAAAAGGGAAAGTCATCCTTTTTAATTTTCAAAAATCATTTGAAAAAAGAGACAGAGGTTTATTATTTGCCGGGATTTTAGAAGGTTTAGAAGGTATTCCATATCCAATTGCAAATACAAGCACCATTTTCTTAGATGATTTTCCGTGTCCGTTATTTGATATAAAAAGTGAACCAATTGCTTCAGAAATGAATCTTTCTTCCAAAGATTTCGTGAAAAATGTTTGGTGGCCAGATATGTTAAAAATCGCAAATCGGTTTAATATTAGCTATTCTGTTTTGTTAACTTTTGATTATAAAAACAAAGTAGAACCGCCATTTTTGTTCAATCAATGGGATTATAATAAAATTAAATTTGATGATAAAGTGGAATCTTTAAGCGAATGGTTTGTAAAAGATGCCAAGAAAAACGGTCACGAATTGGCATTTCACGGATACAATCACTCTGAATTGAATAAAAAATTATGGAAAAATCCAGATTTCATTTTAACATCATTAAATGCGGTTAAGAAAAAATGGGACGTAAGTGATTTTGGAGCAATGCCAATTTCGTATGTTCCGCCTTCAAATTATATTGATAAAATGGGAATTTCCAAACTAAAAGCTGCGATGCCTTCCTTGAAATACCTTTGTAGTAGCTATAATGGTGAGTTTTTAGATGGGGAAAATCGGGAATTTGATTTTGATCCTTACAACAAGGATTTGTTTGATTATCCACGAATTACGTATGGATATTATTTAAATAATATACAAAAATACAGCCAAGAATCCGCTTATTTATACACTGGAATTTGGACGCATTTTGTTCATCCTGATGATGTGTATCAAATAAGTTCGCATAAAGACGGCACGCAAGGTGATTTTGATTCAAGAAATCCATTGAATTTGGGTTGGCATAAAACCAAAGGAAATAATGTTGGAATGTATTCTGAATTTACCAATTATCTAAAAGAAATGACGAATTTATTTCCTCAAATACGATTTTTAAATGCTGGTGAAGCGGCAAATATTGTATTGGATTGGCGCGCTTCAAATTTTAATTTTAATTCTAAAAATGGAACTTTCACAGTTGAAGAATTGAAGCCAGAAGAATCAATTTCTGACAAGCAATATTGGTTTATGTATGTAAGTTTGGAAAATACTACAAAAATTGAAGCATCGCTTAAAAATCAAATTGTTCGGTTTTCAAAAACTCCATTTTTGACAGGAAATTTATATACAATTTTTACAACTGCTTCAAAATTGATTTTGCCAGATTTGAAAAATTTCACTGAATATGAAAGAAAACAGGCTGTAGAAGCAACCAAAATTCAATCTAAAACGTATCAAGAAAATGTAACTAAATATGAATTAACACTAAAATTAGATGCTATAGATTCTGATAAATTATTAAAAATTGAAATTTCAGATTTGAAACAAAAAATGCTTTCAGAAGCAAAAATTGATTCGGTAACTTGGAATAAATACACAAAATATATGAATTGGGATGATAAAGGGGAAACCGTTTGGGATTTATTAGAAGAACATTGCAAAAAATATCCAATTTCCGAAAATGTAATGTATTCCAAAGAATTAAATAAGTTAGTAGCATATCCAAATGATTTGATTAAAGAAAAATGGCTGAGTACACAAATGCTTGTTACGCCCAATGATATAGCGCTTTTGAACAGTTATATCGCTGATTTTTACACGCCTGAAAATCAAAATAAAATTAAAATTGCGTTGCTAAATTTATTAGAAGTTGATTCTGGTTTTGATACGTATCAAATGTATTTACAACATCTTTTGACCTACGAACCTAAAACGGCTTTGAATGAATTTCTCCTGATTTTACCGTCTAATAAATACAAAAGTTTGGCGGAAGATATTTGCTGGCTTTATGTTGATAATAATCAATATAAAAAGGCATACGATTGGTCTTTTTATGCAGATGATATCGATTTTTCAACGAAAATGACTTGGTTAATTGAACTAAAATCCTACAAGTTTTTAGAATCTGAATACAAAAAATACATTCTTGAAAACCCAAAAGATTATAAGGCTAAAGCATTAATGAGTTCTGTTTATTTTGATATTGGAAAATTTAAAGAAGCGTGGATTTTGACTAATTCATTACCCGAAAGTCCTCAAAAAGAGAGTCTTAAAGGGTCATTAAATAAAGAAGTTATTTATGTAGAAACCGATGTACAACAAGAATTACTTTTAAAATTTCCGGATTTGTTTTACTCTAATATCAAACAAGGATTATTGCGTTTGAATAGAAAGCAATTCGGAAATTTTGTAGAAGTAAACTCTTCATTAGAAAGTAATAAAACCGCAGCTTCAGCATTTAAAAATGAAGTTTCCTATAATTTTCACGATAAAAGTAAAAACCTACATTCGGTAGCATTTACCTTTTGTAATATGTATAAAATTAACTTTGAAATTGAAGATTCTGATAATGTTTCCCATTCTATTTATGGACTTCAATACCAATTTAGAAATCCTGAAAACTTTGAAAAGTTGCAATATTGGTCAAAAATTAGAGGTGAATACAGCGATTTTGGCAAGTATTATTTTCAATTTGGATTGGGTGGAAATTATTCCAAAAACAAACAATATACTTCCGCAGAAATTAAAATATTCCCAGCAGAAACAGGACCAGCGTACAGTAAAAACATCTACAGAACTCAAGGGAATTTGTATCACGATAATTATTTATTTGGATTGATTAATACAAGTTTTTCATTGGAAGCAAATTATTACACAAAAAGCAATTCAAATAGTGTCGCAACAACTTCCGATTCCTATCAAGGTTCATTTACAACCAAAATAGGATTGGATAATGGTGAAGAAAAAAAATCAAGATTAGTTCCATTTATTGAAGCTTCCTATTTGAAATCTTCCATTGGAAAAACAACTTTAGATCTTTCATCGGGTTATCCTTATTGGATGATTGAGCATCGATTTTATGCAGGTGGTGGCTTGGGTTGGAAATTTGGAAAACAAGAAAGTAACTTTATAAGTAGGGTAGAAGCGGCTTGGTTTTATGATGATTATGCCGATGAATTCAAACGATTTACGGGCGAAATTTCTTATCAAATTCGAGATTTTACTGCCATAACTTCGTCATTTGAACTCTATTCTCAATCAAAATTTTATTCCAATGTAATTCAATTTGGTATAAAATACAATCTTAAAAAACGACAAAAAAAATAGTGATTGCCGCACTTTTAAATGCAGCAATCATTATGATTTCTTTATTGAAATTCGCTTAGTGTCTTACAATAATTTTTTTAGTTTCTTTTAAGTCATTGTTCTCAAATTGAACTAAATAGATACCGTCACTTAATGTTTCAGTATTCAATGTAATTTTGTTGTTTTCCATTACGGATTTCACTTTAACATTTTGTCCAATTGAATTGAAAACACCAACTTTATACGCATTAATTCCATCCATTTCAATAATTAATTCATTATTTGTTGGAACAGGATAAATTTTCATTTGCAATTTTGAAGCTTCTGAAACACCCAAAGTACCTGAAACTATTACAGATTGTAGTAAATTATTATATCCTGTATTAGCTTCCCAAGTGGAATTATTTGCCAATCGGATGGAATATTCTGGACGAGAACTAATTGATGGATTTGCATCGGGTAAATTCAGGAATAAATTATAAGTTCCAGCAATCATATTTGACGGAAGTGTAACGTTTTCACTAATAGTTGTTTCCACACCACTCGACCACAACCTTGGATCGGTGTTCAAAGCAATCGAATATTCTTGATTGCTTGAAGCATTTCGCAACACTAAATAAACGGTTCTTTGGTTGTATGCCGTTGCAAATCCGCTATTGTTTATTTTGAAAGTTACAACCATTGAACTTCCAATTGCCGCTGATTTTGGATAGGTTCCACTCACTAATTCATACCGATATCCCAATCGATTTTGAATAGTTGGGAAGCAAGCACCTGCTTGAAATCCGCTGATAACACTCGGATTATAATCGAAATTCAAATACGACCAGTGAAATTGTTGCATTTCAGAAACTGCCGTTGGACATTGAGATCGTGGCTCATTTACGGCACACGTTTCACCGCCCATTGGTGTAAATTTTGTTTCTTGCTCTAAATACGGATATTCACTTGATACATTATTATACGTTCCAAAATCGGTTGAACTTGATAAGAAACAGTCATTGTGATGCCCAATTCTTGCAATATTTGAACCTGAAAAGGCTTGACTTTGTGTTAATGCTGACGTTGTAGAATATGTTTTTTGTTTCAAAGTTGGAGTTCGCAGTTGCACCATTCTTGAACTTGGCAAAGCCGATAAAATTGCATCTACAACTTCTCTTCTGTTGGCATAATCACTTGCAGACGGGCTCATTCCGAAATAATCAGTATAATACCATTCTCCCCAAGAACCGATAAACCCTGCTTGCATTGATGCAATTACATCCACATTCGCAATCAACAATGGTTTTACTTGTTGGATATGTGCCAAAATCTGCGCTTTTGAAGCATCTAAAGCACCGTTAATATTGTCGGAATAGGCAAAACGAACGATACATTTTATTCCTGCACTTCTAATTTTGTTGAAATCAGATTGCATTGAACTCAAATAGGAACTTGAAATTGGAGCATTTATAAAATTTTCCAAATAAAATACTCTCAAAATAAGTGTCGTATTACTAGATTTGTAACCGTTTAAAGTGTTTTGGTCTAAGCCTACATAACTATTTGAGTGGACTTCCGTGTGTCTGTAAAAACCTCTTTCTGGGTTATTTATTGCAGTGGTAATTGGTGTATAGTTTACTGTTGAAGTGGTTTGTGCATTTCCAAAATAGGTTAGGAGTAGCACGATAAATGTTGAAATTGTTTTCATTTTAAAGCGTAATAGTAGGTAAATTGTATTCATTGTTTTTTGTGCTATTTTGTTATAACACATTGCAAATGTAACAGTTGAATCAAATTTTGAGTTTTAAATTTGTGTTAAAACAACCGTATTTATCGACAAATGACACTTTTTTTAAACTATTATAAAATTATACTTACAATGATGATTTTCAGTGATTTACATCAAATAATGCAAATTATCTAAGTTGATTCTTATTTAGTCAAAAGACTGTTTACCTTTGTCAAAATTTATTTTATGTCAAAGCAATTTTCCGATTTAGGAGTTTCAGAAGTATTAGTTAAGGGTTTATCAGATTTAAAAATTTCAATTCCAACAGAAATTCAAGAGAAATCCATTCCGATTTTACTTACTAAAACCGATGATTTTGTAGGTCTTGCAAAAACAGGAACGGGTAAAACCGCTGCTTTTGGTTTGCCATTATTGCAATTAATAGATTTGAAAGCAACCAACATTCAAGCGATAATATTAGTTCCAACTCGAGAATTAGGACATCAAATTTTGAGTAATTTAGAGTCGTATTCTAAATATTTACCTGAAATTTCTATAGCTGCAATTTGTGGTGGAATTCCAATAAAACCTCAAATAGAACGCTTAACATCACCAACTCATATCGTAATCGCCACGCCAGGTCGTTTGATAGATTTAATCCAACGAAAAGCCATAAACATTAAGGAAACTAAGTATTTGGTTCTTGATGAAGCAGACGAAATGGTTTCGATTTTAAAAGAGGGTTTGGATGAAATTGTAGCTGAATTACCAAAAAACAGAAGAACATTTTTGTTTTCCGCAACAATGCCGGGAACTATAAAACAATTGGTTCAAAACTATATGTCAAAGCACGTTACAGAAGTAAGTGCCAATATGGAAACGGTCGGAAATCAAGGAATTGACCATCAATTTGTGGTGGTAGATCCAATTGAAAAATTAGATGTTTTGATGCATTTTCTTTCTTCAAAAGAAGGAGAACGGGGTATAATTTTTTGCAAAACAAAAGCTGCTGTCAATAAATTAGCGAAGAATTTAGCCATAAATAGATTTTCTTCGGGTGCAATTCACGGAAGTTTGACACAACCAATTCGTGACAGAATTATGGGACAATTTCGCGAAGGACACATCAATATTTTGGTTGCCACCGATTTAGCTGCCAGAGGAATTGACGTTCAAGCGATTTCGTATGTAGTAAATTATCACTTGCCAGATGTTTATGAAACGTATGTGCATCGAAGCGGAAGAACAGCAAGAGCGGGTGCCAAAGGACTTTCTTTAACAGTTTTACAAAAAGAAGAAGTTGCTGAAATTGCTGGATTTGAAAAAGAATTGGGAATTAAATTTGTTCCGTTCAAAAAACCAGACGCTATTAGTATTGATGAAAATAATGCGTTTTTATGGGCAAAACAAATCTTCAAAACCAAACCAAATCACGAAGTGGCAATTGAATTAAAAGACCGAATCAAAACGGTTTTCCACCATTTGACGAAGGACGAATTAATTGAAAAAATGTTGGCAAATTATATGTTGCAAAACAAAGAAGTCATTGTAAATAAAGAAGTTAAGAAGAAGGAAAAGTAAATATTTCCTAAAATTAGAAAATTTAGAATATGTCATGTATTTGAACTATAATTTATAGTATGACTAATTGTATGACGAAATTATTTAGAATTATTTTAAATAATCTTTGTATTATCTGTTATTCGTTTGACAAATCTATCCACTTTAATGGATTGGAATAAGTAATCTGTTTTTATCTTCAGTTGACCATTGAACTTCCCATGTGTATCCATCAATTTGATCAAGTAAAATAAAATTCCAAATATTTTGAGTTGGGTAAAGAGTAAATCGACCAACTATTTCGTTTTCTTCTGTAACTAAAGAAATAGAATTTAAACTTGTCTCAAAAGTATTTCCTTCTTCTAAACTGTATTGAACTTGCCACATTTGTCCATTTCGTGTATTTAACTTAATAAATGTCCACTTATTCTGTGTTGGAAAAAGTTGATAATTAGCGGTTAAATTGCCATGTTTTTTTTCAGTACTTTTATTTGAAATATTTTTTTTTTCTTGAACTTGTGCATGAACATTTGATGCAGATATTGTTAGAATTAAAAAAACTATAATTTTTTTCATAGCATTATTTTTTATTATTATTGTTGATTGCTAAATTTATATTCAAAAATATAAAATAAAAATTGAATTTTGCAAGGCAAAGAGAATTAATAATAAACTTAAAAAAGAATAAAAGGGAGGTTAATAAGAAAATATATTGCAAATAATTTTTTCAGAGTTTTGTCGAAAAAGTCCGTTTTTTGGGTTTTTCGGTGAGTTGGTTGCCGTTATACCTAGCGACAACTTTTTAATAGTATGATTTGTGAATTAAATTTGTTTTTATTGATTGAGAAATTGTAAATTTGAAAAATAGTTTAAATTTTACCTAAAATAGATTTTAATGATTTAAATTAATAGATTATGTTTTATTAATTTTAATACAAGTTCATAATTAGTTTCACAATAGAAATTGAAATAATATTTGGTATTGTTATTAGTAACTTTTACATAATTATTTTCTTTTAAAAGTTTTAAACCAAATTTTGATTTTTTCAATCTTATACAGATAAGTTCTTCGGATAACATACTGGTAGTGCAAAATGGACGAATAGTCCTTTGTAGCGATTTAAAACATAGTTTTTTTGACTTATTCATATGTTTTGACTTGATGTTAAGTTTTTCAATATTTCCCATTACATATTTATATTAAATTAATTGTCATTTGTTGAACTATAATTTATA
>CANIFM010000090.1 GCA_947466955.1 Bacteroidota bacterium | reverse complement strand
GGAGAATATACTGTGGAAACCCGTTTGGTTGCCCAAGATTACAAAGTTCCCTTCATAGATATGGAATATTTCAGTGAACTATTGGAAACTTCTTACGGACCTGAAAAGTCAAAACAATTGCATTTGTACTTCAAAGCGGGTGAAATTCCATACTATCCAGAAGTAAAAGAAGACAATACTCATTTTTCTTTAAAAGGGGCAACCGAAATTGCGAAAATTGCTGTAAATCAAATCAAATTGATGGAAAATCCTTTGCTTGAAAGATTGCAAAAAGCAATTAAGTAAAGCCGCTCAAATAAATATAAATTGTTGGTTTTCAAAGACAAAAGCAAATGCACGACTTGGGACTATATTTTTTGAAGCGGAATAATTTAATATTATTAATACTTGGTAATCAATTATATTTTTATAAGATCACTAAGTTACTCTATTTAATTTATTAAGCCACCATTCCCCTGACAAATACCTCCACAAACTCCTTCATTTTAGCAATAATTCTATCGCCAATTACTCTTGCCTGAAGAATGCTGGGTCTGTTGTCTAAACATTGGAAAACCTCGTCTTTTATGGGTTCTCTTCCGCTGTAGATATAGGCGTCTATAAGTGATTTGAACTGGGCTTTATCCAGATGTTCGTCCTCACACAGTTTTCCTAATGCGAGTACTTTTTGGTCTTGCCAGAATTTCTCGAATTCATCTTCAATGCTGTCTCCGTCTTTGATGTGTGGCATATTCTCATCGATAAATTTCTGAATCAGTTCTCGTTTGCTTCTTAACTGAATATCGCCACCCAATAAATCAATAATGGCTTTTCTTTGTGCAGCGGCAGCCGATGCTTTTTCTCCTTTTAATTGAGCTAACAATTTTATGATATACGCCACATTGATTTGGTCTCTGTGGATTAATTCCAATTCAAAATCAATATCATCGAGAATCGAAGTTTTTTGCTTTTCGTTATCTCGTTTTACCTTTTCGTATAAGTCTAAATACTTGCTTTTATAATCTTCAAATTCCTGCTCGTCAATTCCTAAATCCTCCCAATCAAAATCGGTGTAGGATTGCAAAACGTTCATGGCTCGCATCAATTTTCGGAAGGCTTGTACAAATTGAGCTTCGGCTTCTTCGCTCTCCAAATCATTTACGCTTTGGTAGGTTGGTGCAATTTCTCGTAAGCCTTTCAAAGCTTCGTCAAACTTCTCCGCTATTTTTTCATAATCGGGCATCGTAACCACTTCAATGGCATCTTTGTTAGAAAACAAAGTAATTGCATCGTCAGTAGCTTTTTTGAGGTTTCTAAAGGACAAAATATTCCCTTGTGACTTCTGTTCTCCAAGGATTCGATTGGTTCTTGAAAACGCTTGTATCAAACCGTGTTGCTTCAAGTTTTTATCCACATAAAGCGTATTTACTTTTTTGGCATCAAAACCCGTAAGCATCATATTCACAACGATTACAATGTCTAAACGGTCTTTCTCATTATCGAAATTTTCCTTTTCACGGTCTTTTAACCGTTTGCTTATATTTTGAGCATATTTTTGAAAAGATTCGCTGTCTTTTGTCGAATAGCTGGTGCCAAACATGTTGTTATAATCACCAATATAGCTTTCTAATTTATCTCTGGTATGCTTTGCTTGATAACTGGTTTGAGGTTCTGCCATAATATCAAAATCGACTTCATCCTCTGGAAGGAAATCCTGTGCTTCATCTGAATCTTCATTCGTTCCATAGGTAAAAACAGTGGCAAAACGCAAATCGTGTTCTCCTGCGACTTTCTTTTGTTGAAAAAGGTCGTAATATTGAATCACATTATTGATACTGCTTACCGCCAAAAGGGCCGAATAATCTCGACTAAAGGTTTTCTGATTGTGATAAGCAATAATATAATCTACAATTTTATTGATTCTCTTTTCCGAATCCAAAACTTCTTGTTTATCAATATCTTCAACTTCAATGTCGATAAAAGAATTGCTCTTGTTTTTGTATTTCCCCACATATTCAATCCCAAAACGCAATACGTTTTCATCTCGAATAGCATCGGTGATAACGTATTTATGCAAGCAATTGCCAAACAAATCTTTGGTGGTGCGTTTTCCTAAATCGTTCTTTGAAGCGTTTTCGGCAAATATGGGTGTTCCTGTAAAACCTATTAACTGACTTTTATCAAAGAATTTTGTAATTCTATCGTGGGTTTCTCCAAACTGAGAACGGTGGCATTCATCAAATATAAAGACGATTTTCTTATGGCGTAACAATTCTATTTGACCAGAAAAACGTTCCGAAACGGCATTGTTTAATTTTTGAATTGTAGTTAAAACCAACTTGGTAGTATCCGTTAATTGCCGTACCAAGGATTGTGTATTATCTGTAACATCAACACTGTCTTTTTTGAAAGCATTGAACTCGTTCATGGTTTGGAAATCCAAATCTTTCCTATCAACTACAAAAACGACTTTATAGACTTCTGGCAATTCCATCACAATTTGGCTTGCCTTGAACGAAGTTAGAGTTTTACCCGAACCTGTGGTGTGCCAAATATAAGCGTTCTCATTCGAGTTTTTAATTTGATGAATAATCGCTTCCGTGGCAAAATACTGGTACGGTCGCAAAACCATCATCACTTTATTGGTTTCGTTAATCACGATATAATGGGCTACCATTTTACCCAAATGAGTGGGGTTTAAAAAAGCCGCTGCAAACTCGAATAACTCGGTGACATTTTTATTATTAGCATCCGCCCAAAAGAAAGTTTGTTTTACGGATTGCAGTTTGTTATTTGCCAAATATTTGGTGTTCACGCCATTG
Source organism: Bacteroidota bacterium (assembly GCA_947466955.1). GTDB lineage: Bacteria > Bacteroidota > Bacteroidia > Flavobacteriales > Flavobacteriaceae > Flavobacterium. The sequence continues at coordinate 8,126 of CANIFM010000090.1, read as the reverse complement.
CTTATCACAAACAATTGTACGTATTGAAACAAACCATGATTGCTCCAAAAAGAATGCAATTGGTAACGATTAATTTGGTTGAATGCTTCTTTAATTTCTAAGCCAGAACGTTTGAGTTCTATTTGTACCAAAGGCAAACCATTGACCAAAAGCGTGACATCAAAACGGTTCTTGAAACTTCCTTCCAGACTGATTTGATTGGTAACTTGAAATAAATTTTTACTATTATCTTCCGCATTGAAAAACCGAACATAAAACGAAGTGCCATCTTCCTTGGTCAATTGAAAACGGTCTCGTAGCGTTTTGGCTTTTTCAAAAACATTTCCTTTGGCTAAATGATTGATGATAGCATCAAACTCTTTGGCTGTAAAAGTAGTTTCGTTAAAAACTTCTAATTGACTTTTTAGATTAGAAACCAATGCTTCGCCATCGGGAATGGTTACAGATGAATATTTTAAACCAATCAACTGTTTGATTAAGTTATTTTCTAATATGGCTTCTGATTGGTGGCTCATTATTCTGTTATAAAAATTTGAGTATAGGTGTTTTCTATGTCTTTGATTTCAGTTTCTTTTAAAGCTACGAACTCTTTATTGATAGCTCGTTTTGATAGTTTTCCTACACCTTGTTCCAAAAAGCCAACCAATAGTGCTACCATGTCATCTGGCATTTCATACTTATCATCAATGTAACTCTTAAATTCATCATATTTACGCAAGTAATTTACTTCGGCAGGAATAATATTTACTAAAGTATCTTGCACGCAATCGTATAAAAATTCTGCTTGTTCCGTTGCATCAAAATAACGGTAATAGTCAATGGTGTTATTCAATATTTCTATATTTTTATCCAATGTAGTTTTCCATACTATTTTATCTAAAACAGGATGCGAGTAACTTTCTAACGTTTTTTTGTAATCATTTATATGTGATAAAATGGAAGCCGAAACAGGAAATATCATTCCTTGTTCTGAATACTGCATTTTGGCTAATATATGATGAATAATATAGCGGTGCAAACGACCATTTCCATCTACAAATGGATGAATAAATACAAAACCAAAAGCTATTACAGTGGCAGCAAGTACAGGGTCTAATGATGATTGAATGAGGATTTCTTTGGTGCTTAATAAGCCACTTAGTAAGGAATCTAAATCTTCATGTTTTGCCGAAATATGGTCTGGAATGGGCTCACCTGTTTCTCGGTCTCTATCTCCTACAAAACCTTCTTGTTTTCTAATGCCCATTTTGGTAAAGCGGTCATTTTCTATAACCAACTGTTGTAGGCGATTTAATTCGTTAATAGTAAGCGGATTTATTCCTGCTTGCCCTATGGCATTTCCCCAACGTGCTGCACGGTTACTTCTTGGTTTTTCTCCTTCTATGGTAAACGATGCTTTTGAATCTTTCAGTAATAAATAAGCTGATGCGCGTTGCAATACATCTTTATGCATTTGGTGCAAATAAGCACTTTTTTGTTTTCCAATATTGGATTCAATATAGTTTGTTAGCTTTTCAGTTTTTCGTATTAAAGGACAAAACTGAAGGGTACCAGGCAAATTATTTATAATACGATGCCTTGGTGAACTTACACCTGCAATAGCATATTGTAGCTTTTCATCTACCAGAGGAATTGCTTTTTTTATGGTTAAATCAGGAATGGCTAATTTTTGGTTCTGTAACCATTCATACAAAAACCATATTTTACGGCTGTATATTCCTGTGGGTTCTATTTTTAAAAGTGCTATTACTTCATCATTCTCTAGTTTTTCAAATAATTTTTTGAAAAATAACAAATGAATCCCTTCGTATTTTAAAGCAAATACCAATTGCTTATAAAGGGTTTCTTCGGGCTTGTGCTTAGGCGTTAACACTTGCCAACCTTCTACTATATATTTTTTGTTTTTATCGCTAATAAGCGTAATAACGGTAGGAATAGGAACTGGCAGTTCCAAGTTTTCTATAATTGCAGCATAACCAACTATGACACCCGCTTCTGGCAGTTTTCTACCATGAAAAGCAGGTATTCTGATTGAAAAAGGGGTATTTTGTTTCATCGTATATGAATTATAGGTATTATTTCAAAGGTGAAAAATAGGTATTTTATTTGTAAAATAGGTATTATTGACTCATAAAAATGAAAAATAGGTATTTTATTATACAAATAGTTGCTGCAACAAGCCTTTTTTAAAGCTTCGACATCGGGAATTTGAACAGACGCATACTCTAAACCCCGCAATTGCCTGATTAAGTTGTTTTCTAGTACTGCTTCTGATTGGTGTCCCGTAATTTTATAAAAATAATTCCTGCAACACCATTTCTACTTACTTATATTAAATTCAGCGTCTTTATCAACTAACTGATTCACATTAATGGTAGGGAGAATAAATTTATTAAATTCTGTACCTTCTGTTTTGGCATGTAATATGCCTCTTGAGGTTCCGATAGTTAACATTGTCAAATGCCCCATAAAAATTTTAGGAAAAACAATCAAATCTTCTTTATGAAAGGATTTCCATGCATTTGGTTCTATTGTGAAATGACAACTTACTTGTATTTTAATAAATATTTTCTTTGCCTGTTCAAATGTAAAAGTTGCAAAAACCCCGATTAACTTTTGCTCCTCATTAATTTTGAATTCTAACGAAGTTGTAATATTCAATTCTTTTTTGGCGGAATATTTTTCTTCGAATAAAGCAAATTGCTCTGTTTTAATTGCTGCTAAAACAAAACCTATAGATTCGTTTTCCATTATGATGCAATTAGTTCGTAATAGTCATACTTTTCAGAGACGGCATTATATTCCATTTTAAATTCTTTTCTAGCCAATAGAATTTTATCCTCTCTGTTGAATTGAATACTTGGAGCAGTGTATTTTACCGTTGAAGTGATTACTACTTCCGAAACGCCTTTTTCTTCTATACTATCATAGTATGAAGCTAAAATTGGAATTTTTAAAATGGTTTGAAGTTTAATTTGAGTTTCCAACGTAAGGTTTTCTTGACCTTTTACAATTTTGGTAATTTGTTGTGGAGTTACACCCATTTCTATTGCCAATTTTCTCTGAGACCATCTAATTTCTTCTAACTTATCCAATACTTTTAGCGCAATATTTTGAGATTCTCTCAACATTGCTCTATTTTTTATTCGGTCTCTGTTTTTGGCAACGGTATTTGTTGTTTCAGGCGAAACCAAGGCTATAAATTTTTCCTTATTGCTCATTTTAGTTCGTTTATAAGTTCGTAAAAAGAATCTTTATCAACAATTGTGTTTTCTTGTAAATATGCTTTTGCCGTTTTAATTTTTGTTAATTCATTATTTGAATCAGGATGGTCTTGCATTGCTTGACTCATTTTTATTGCCCCGCCTGTAATGACAAAACAATTTTCATCAATTTTAATGGCATACAATCGAATCCCATTCCTCTCTATTTTTCCTTTTTGTAAGGATAGTGTTTTAATTCCCGTTTCATTGTCAAAAAGGGTTCTGAAATAATATTCTAAAGGTTCTTTGTTTGTTGTAATTTCTTCTAATAAATCTTGAATCTGCTCTGCGTCTTTTAGTTTGTCTTTTACAAATTGATTTACATTTTCTATTGCATTGCTTTTTGCATATTTTCTAAGGTAACTAACATCTGTCCAGTTATCCATGAGTCGATCATACTCATTATCTGCTTCACCATCATAGTGGAAGGTAGATAATGTTTTTGCAAATATATCAACTATTTTCATTTAATCAACTTATAGGTTTACTTTTTTCTTGTTTTTAACATAATTACACAAATAATTGCTGCAATAAACCTTTTTTAAAGCTTTGCATTTGGTTGATTTGCCGGCTGGTACTTTCTATTTTAGCATCGATACTTGATAAAAAACTGGCGATTTTTTGTTGTTCAGAAAGGGATGGCATTAAAATTTCCATCTCACTTAAAGTTGACATAACAATGTAAGGTGTATTTCCTTCTTTTTTTTCTGTATATATTCTTTCATAAAGAAAGTTGTCTAAGTAAAATTTTAAATAAATAATATTTTCTTTTATTCTATCTAAAACATAAGTTCTTTGATAAGCATTGAATTTTCCTTTGTAGTAGTGAATATATCCAACATTTGCACCGTTGCCAGAAATTAACAAAGCTTCCGTGTCAAAAGCAAACTTATCAATTCTAAAATAATCTTTTGCACAAGTGTAAAATCTATATTCACCATCTTGGACCATCGCATTAGCATCAAGTTTACCAGTGGTGATTTTAGCTAAATCTCCCAACTTTTTCTCTTCCCAATCCGCATAATCTTCGCCATTCTCATCTTTAAACCTCAATTTACCTGAGAAAAATTGTTGCATTACGCCTTTTTTGTATTGTTCTAACAATTCCTTTTTGCGGGAAAGTTGCTGTATTTTTTCATCTACAGCACTTAAAAAAGAAGCTATTTTTTGTTGTTCTGGGAGGGTGGGAAATGAAACATTAATAGAAAGAAAATTTGGTTTTGAAATATTTTTCATTGTGCCACTTGTGCCAGTAGCAATTGATTTTAGATTATCTCTTACTTTTTCAGTGATTAGAAAATAACTTAACCATCTACTAACACAAAGTTCTTGATTAACAATTGTTTGCCACAATCTATCAGGAATAAACAAACTAGGATAATCTCTATCAATATAGCCACTTTCCCCAACTAATTGAGGAGTATTCATTCGGCTAATGATAATTTCATTTTTAGTTGGATTTAATTTAGCTCTAGAAACTTCATTTTCAACAACTTTTTTATTTTCGCTTTCTCTAAAAATTCCATTTGCAACACAACTTGTTTTTAATATTCCAACTTCTGAATCATTTTGAATAGGAATATCATCAGAATTAACGCTGATTCCAGAATTTAGGTCAACAATTATTTTCTTTAAAGAATAATTTTCCCATTCTCCTTCAAACCCTGGAAATCGCAATTGTGGTGTATTTTGTATTTCGTACTTCATACTAAATAAAATTTATCTTCTTTCCAATTCATAGGATTGTTTTCTATATAGGTTTGTATGCGTTCCCATTCGGGCGCATTGCGAATAATATGATCGTGAAATCGGGGTTGCCACCCAAATTCGGCATGAATAAAACGGGCATTTTTTGTAACCACCGATTTATAGGATCGCAAAATGGTGGAAATCGTCCCTGATTTTGGGGATATATTCGCCATTTGTTCGTTTTTATTGGTAGAGACGTTGCAATGCAACGTCTCTACGGGGGATTCGTTTTCAGAGACGTTGCATTGCAACGTCTTTACATTTTTATCAATAATCAAAATCCCATGAACGTGGTTGGGCATTACCACAAAATTCCCCAATTCGATATAGGGAAAATGTTGGGGTATTTCCATCCAAAATTTTTCGGCTAACGTTCCTATTTCAGACGCAATGAATTGCGTCTCTACGATTTCACCAAAAAAATGTTCCCTGTTTTGGGTACAAATCGTGATGAAATAGGCACCATTCGAACCATAATCCCAATTTTTCAATCGTGCTGATGGAATTCGGTATTTATTTTGATATTTTTTTTCCATATCAAAACGGGGTTTCAATTCCTAATTCAGTACAAAAACCTTCAATTGTTGCATCGGTTGTTTTCCCGAGGTCTGCCAATTCCCTTAATTCGGTGGTAATCGCTTTTAAATCTACCGCATCTTCTTCTTCAAAAGTATCTACATAACGAGGAATATTCAGGTTGTAATCGTTGGTTGCAACTTCGCTTAAAGCGGCAATGTGACTGTATTTTTCTTCTTCCGTTCGGTTTTCGTAAGTGCTAATAATTTTGTCAATATCCTCGGTTCGCAACACGTTTTGGGTTTTTACCTTTTCGTAATGTTGGCTGGCATCTATAAACAAAATGCTTTTGGCATCGGCTCGTTTTTTCTTCAAAACCAAAATACAAGTCGGGATACTCGTTCCGTAAAAAATATTGGCTGGCAAACCTATTACGGCATCCAAGTAATTCTTTTCCTTTATTAAATATTCCCGTATGTGTCCTTCGGCACCACCACGAAACAAAACACCGTGAGGCAGAACGATTGCCATAGTTCCGTTATCGGCAAGCTGGTGCACCATGTGTTGCACAAAAGCAAAATCGGCTTTGCTGCTTGGTGCGAGTTTTCCATAAGCCGAGAAACGGTCATCACTCATAAACAAAGGACTGGCACTCCAATTTGCAGAAAAAGGAGGATTGGCAACAATGGCTTCAAAACGCATATCAAAATGCTGTGGGCGTTCCAGCGTATCTTCGTTTTTTATATCAAATCGCTTGTAATGCACATCGTGCATAATCATATTCATGCGACATAAGTTATACGTCGTAGGATTCATTTCCTGTCCGTAAAAAGCACTAACGACTTTTACTTCTTTGGCAACCCGCAACAATAGCGAACCAGAACCACAAGTCGGGTCATAAACGCTCTTGAGTTGGTCTTTGCCCACCGTTACCAGTTGAGCCAAAACGCTACTTACTTGTTGTGGCGTATAAAATTCGCCAGCTTTCTTGCCTGCACCACTGGCAAACTGCCCTATTAAATATTCGTAGGCATCGCCCAAAACATCGCTGTCGGTATTTTCTAAGTCAAAGTCAATTTCACCTAAATGCACCAAGACTTTTACGATGAGTTCGTTTTTGTCGGTTTCGGATTTTCCTAGTTTATGAGAAGTTAAATCGAGGTCAGAAAACAGGTTGCCAAAATCTTCTTCGCTTTCAGAACCCATCGTGCTTTGCTCAATGTGCGTCAGTACTTTGGCTAAATCTCCTAGAATAAAATTGTTTTTTCCGCCTGCGTTTCCTCTACGTGCTAATTCCGAAAACAAATCGGCTGGTTCTAAGAAAAAACCCAGTTTATCAATGGCAAGTTGTTTTATTTCCTGCATCAAAAGTGCTTCCTCAGGATGTCCTTCAATTTGCTGAAAAGTTAAACCGTCTGGTTTTAGGATGGTGTTGGCATACAAATCCATTTTAGTACTCAGGTACTTATAGAAAATAAAACCTAATATGTAATCTCTAAAATCATCGGCATCCATTTTCCCACGAAGGGTATTGGCGATATTCCAAAGTTGTTGTTCTAATTTTTGTTTTTGTTCTGCTGCCATTAAAGTACTTGATTTGCTTATAGCTGATGCGTTGTCGCTTCGGCGATTAATTTTAAAAGTTTAAAAGTAGGGATTTTAAGTATAGGAACACTTGATTTGTTTACATAGTTTAAAAATGATTTTAAGAAACAAATTACAGTAATAATTTTGACAATTGGGGACAATGAATTTAATAATTCAAAATTACAGTTTAGTTTAAACACAACAAATGAGACGCTCTTTGTTTCAAAAAACAGTAAAAAATACAAAACTGAACCTTTTTTATATCAAACGCGATGATCCGTCTTACTTAAAGCATGGATAAAGCATATCAAAGTAATACAATCACTATATAAAATCTATTAGTACTCTATAGTAAGTCTATACTAATATGCATTTCTTTAGACTTAGTATAGACTTAGTATAGACTTAGTATAGATTTTCTATTGCTTTAATATTTCGTTGACAAGAAGAAGCTATGGAAATACTATTTATTAGGAATATGATAAATTGGTCTTTCGGGAGTTTATCGAAACAAGAAGATGTATTTTTTTTGTAGCAAATGATATAAAGGCTTATAAAATAAGTTTCAATTAATAATTGGCATTATTTGCTATTATAATAAAAACAAAAAGCTTCATATTTCTCTGAAGTTTTGCTTGTAGCTTATCCAAACGAAATCTCCAATTATTTGATTGCAAATTTTGATAAGTTTTTGATGTTTTTTGAATATAAAAAAACCTCTAAATTTCTTTAGAGGTTGTTAAAATTAGTAGCCTATTCAGTTGAAATATCCAATAATTTGCTACTGGATTTCAAATAATTTAAAGTCTTTTTAGAAAAATAAATACCATCAAATTTTATAAATACAATCTTAAATAAACTCTTTAAGGCTTAATTTATTCGTCAGCTTTATTTTTAAGTTTCATTAATAGCGTATAGGCTCCTTTGGTAACAATAGCATTTTTAGTTAATTGGTCATTATCTAAAATTTCAATAAATCCGTTTTCAGAATTCCCTGTTTTTACTTCAATC
>CANIFM010000089.1 GCA_947466955.1 Bacteroidota bacterium | reverse complement strand
TTTTTATATTATTTATAATTCTTTACCTGGTTATATTCTAAAAATTAAAGAGTAACACTTTTCATTAATTCCAAACTTCGAATATCAGAAATCTGTGGGAATCTGTGAAATCTGTGTTATATTAAACCATATTTATTTTATAAAATCTTCGTGAATCTCTGCGTTCTTTCGGGAATCTTAGTGAAATAACTATATTACAAATGGCACTTTTCTAAACTCATCTTCTTCATTGCTTACAATTCCCAAAGCTTCATAAACATACGCAAATGTAGAAAGCAATTCAGGTTTTCCGTCAATAATAGCTACATCGTGTTCAAAGTGGGCACTTGGTTTTCCGTCGGCAGTTAGGATTGTCCAACCGTCTTTTAGTTGTTTTATGTTTTTGGTTCCCATATTAATCATAGGTTCAATGGCAACAACCATTCCTTCAACAAACATTTTTCCACGACCTCGTTTTCCGTAGTTTGGCATTTCTGGGTCTTCGTGCATTTTTTGCCCCAAACCGTGTCCAACTAATTCGCGAACGACGCCATAACCGTGAGATTCTGTATATTTTTGGATGGCATTTCCAACATCTTCAACCCGATTTCCAAGTTTGAATTCCCGAATACCTATAAATAATGACTCTTTTGTAACTTGTAATAATTTTTTAGTTTCAGGTGCAACTTCGCCAATTTCAAAGGAATAGGCGTGGTCGCCGTGGTATCCGTTTTTGAATGCACCACAATCTACTGAAATTACATCGCCACTTTCAAGAGGAATCGTGTTTGGAATTCCGTGAACAACTTGTGCATTTGGACTCATACAAAGTGAATTCGGAAAGCCATACAAACCCAGAAAACTTGGCACTGCACCGTGATCTCGAATAAATTCTTCGGCTAATTTGTCTAAATATAATGTAGTTACGCCAGGTTTAATTTCCCGAGCAATCATTCCTAACGTTTTTGAAACTATAAGTGCGCTTTCACGCATTAATTCTATTTCTTCTCTTGTTTTTACAATAATCATAATGCCTTTTTCAGATTGCAAAAATACAATTTTATAATTATTTAATCAGGATTGGCAATAATTTTAAAAAGCTCGGAATTTGAAATGTAAAATCTGTTTTCTATTGCAATTTGAGAAAGCTTTGCAGATACTAAATTATTCTCTCGCGTATTTATTAAAAAAAGCGAACTTTCGCCAAATAGAAACAGGCGTTCTTCCGATTTCAACATCGTATTATTGTCTTCCGCCAAAGATTTTGCTAATTTCATTTGTTTCAAAAAGGAAGTAATTTCAATTTTCTGAGCGTTAATTTTGTTTTGTAATTGCACTCTTTCAAAATCCAATAAAAATGTAGTTTCCTGAACCTTGAATTTTGCGAGTTTCAAATTTCCTCTTTCTTTTCTAAGAAATAAAGGAAAATAAAAATCCAACCCGATTTTATAATCGTTGAATTGATACTTATCTATATAACTTGGTTCAGATAAATACGAATATCCAATGTCGATTTTAGGTAATAGCATATTGGCTTTTAATTTTCGTTCCACATTTAAGATGTCTATTTTATTTTGAAGCGCATTTATTTTTGGATGCGTGTTTATTGAAAAATCAGTATTCAATAAATCATTTGTTTTTAATGTTTCTTGGACAGTAAATTCAAGCTCAATTTCAGGAATGATTTCTTCTGATAGCTCCATTGGAATATTATTTTCCAACCACAAAAAATTTGATAATTCTAACTTTGCCTTAGTCAGTTTCAACTTAGAATCTTCCGCACTTAGCAACCTGTTTTTTACAATAATTCCTGCTTCAATGCTATCAATTGCGGACTTATCGCCTTGTTGGATTAACGTCTGAATTCCTTTAAATCGAACTTGAGCGTTACTCGTATATTCTTCATACAATTTAAATTCGTTGAAGGTTTTCTTCCAATTAAAATAGGCTACTGATGCATCATAAAGTATTCCAACAGCTTGAATTTTCCTTTCGGATTGACTCAATTGCATTTGGATTTTTGCTTTTCTAACATCTGCCATTCTTTGGTTTATAAGTAATCCTTGACCAAGCGGAACTGAAATCCCCAAAGAGGTCAATCCTTGATTTGGAATTGTGTTTTCTGGATTTAAATAAATTCCTTCGCTATTGTCAAATCCTGCTTTTATCTCTATTCCATACCAAGTTGGAATCTTGAAACTGCTATTCAAAATAGAATAATAGTCTTTGTCTTTAAACTGTTTTTTAGTAAAATCGATTTCAATTTTAGGATCAAATCCACCTCTTGCAATCATCAAATTTGCTTGTGCTTTATTGATTTCTAAGTTGGCATTTTTTACTAATGGATGGAATTTTTTTACATATCCAATAAACTCATTATAACTAAGTTCACTAGAAACTGTGTTTTGACCATTGGCAATTACTCCAATAAACAGAAATATAAAAAGTGTTTTTTTCATTATTTTTTCTCTTTAGCGATAGAAGTTGTGGGCTTATAATAGTTAGGTGGAAATCCATTTAATGTTCTCCAAAGTTCAAACCAAACGGGCACATTGTGTAAAAGTGCAATTGTTTTGGCTCCAGCACCAATACTTAACTGTTTTGGCCATTTATTATCAGTACTATCTGGTGCAATTAGAATCCTGTATTTACCGTTTTCACTGATGAAATTTTCTATGGCAACAACTTTACCACCAAAAGTTCCATAAGAAATATCGGGCCAGCCAGAAAAGACAATCGTTGGCCAACCGTCAAACCATACTCGAACTTTTTCGCCTTTAGAAATCAAAGGCAAATCTATTGGGTTTACATACGTTTCAACAGCGATGTCATAATCCAATGGCATAATCGTAACAATTGGCGTTCCTTCTTTAATTGTTTCACCAATTCCCGATTGCAAAGCTCTATTTATATAGCCACTTTGCGACGCTTTAATATAATACATTCCGTTACGAATACTATAATTTGCATATTGATTTTCTAATTTATTTACTTGCGCTTCGGTTTCGTATTGATTACTCATAGCCGTAAATTGGTCGCTTTGTGCCTTAGATTCTTTTTCAGAATATTCTGCATCTATCCGATTTGTTTCTACTTTTGCATTGATAAACTCATTTTTACTTGATAGCAATTTGTTTTCCTGAGTAATTATTTTAGCTTCAACTTCTTGTAGTTTCAATCTTTTTTCTTCAACATCAGTTAACGGTTTTAAGCCTTCTTTATTAAGTTGAATCGCTCGATTGAATTGTGTATTTGCTATTTTTAATTGTGTTTTTATAGCTACCAAATCCATACTATCGCTTTTTATTTTCAAAAGAGATTGTTTGATTTTATTTCTCGCTTGTTCCTGTTTTAATTTTTTTTCATTTGTAATAGCCCGTATTTGATCAGAAAGCGAAACTACTTTTGAACCATAGGATTTATAAGATTGTTTTTTTGCATCAACTTGCTTTTTTGTGTTTTCAACCAAATTTGGATCCATATAATCCTCTTTAACTTCGGAAATAAAAACGATTGTATCTCCTTTATTTACAAAATCGCCTTCTTGAACATACCATTTTTCTAGTCTTCCAGAAATCACACTCTGAATTGATTGTGGTCTTTGACCTGGTTTTAAAGTTGTTACAAATCCAGTTCCAGAAATATTCTGTGTCCAAGGAAGAAAAAGCGCAATTAATACGATTATAGATACACCAGCAATAATTTTATTCAATATTCTATAATGTGGTCGATTTATCAAATTTTTGACTGTCGTATATTTATCTAAATTCTGTAATTTCGATTTGTTATCTGATATGTTTAGCATTGCGATTGTGTATTTAAATCAAGTTGAATCGTTCCTTTTTGCATTGTAATTTTTCTATTGCATTTTGTTTTCCAATGAGGATTTTTAGACGAAACAATAATCGTCCATTTATTATCATTTGAAGTTATAAAGTCAATAATTTCATTGGCTTCAGCCTCATCCATTGTACTTGTTGGATCTTCATAAAACAAAATTTTTGGTTTACGAATAATGCTTCTTGCCAAGATAATTTTCTGTGCATTAGAAGAAGATAATTGTTTGCCTTCAGGAAAAATAGGCGTGTCTAAACCGTTTGGCAATGATTTTATAAAAGAAGTAAGTTGAACACTTTCAATCGCCCATTTAACATCTTCAAGACTAACACTTGGGTTATTAAAAGTGATATTCTCCAACAGCGTTCCCTCAAAAGTAGTCGTACCGTGTAAAATACTTGAAATTTGAGAGCGATATTGCATCAGATTCAATTTTCTAAAGGTATCGTCATTAATGAACAAATTACCTGATTTTGGTTCCAATAAACCACATAATATTTTTAATAAAGTTGATTTTCCTGAACCATTTTCACCCTCAATAATGATTTTTTCCCCTTGATTAATTTTTAGTGAAATGTCATTTATTACTTTTTTATTTGAATCAGGAAATTTAAATCCAATATTTTCAGCTTCTAAATTTATACTTGTATAACAAACTTGACTACCATTACTGATTTCTTCTTCTAATTCTAAATCCGTTACTTCACCAATTTTTTCGACAGAGGTCAAAACATCATAAAAGGTTTCTAATCCGATAATTATTTTTTCAACGGAATTAATTACCAATAATATGATGATTTCTGAAGCGACAAATTGACCAATATTCATCTTTTGCGACAGCACTAAAAAACCTCCAATTAATAATAAACTGGCAGTAATAATAACTTTGAAAACTATTAATTGACTGAATTGTCTTTTAATTATATTGAAATGTTTTTCTCTATAATTCAAATAATCAGTTACTAATAAATTGTTTTTTTGAAGGGCAAAATCATAGTTAATTTCGTTTTTAAAACTGTAATTATTTCGTGCCATTTCGTGCAACCAATTGGCAACTTTATATTTGAATTTAGATTCTTTCATACTGGTTTCTAGTCCTGCAGTATATGAAAATCTAAAAACGAAATACAAAAGGAAAAATAATAGTATCCCAAAAACGATAAAATAGGGATGGTATAACGACAAAAGTATAATCCCAAATGAAATTTGAAGCAATGCTGCCGAAAAATCGAGTAGTAATTTTGAAGTTCCTTTTTGAATGGTAATCGTGTCAAAAAAGCGTGAAGCTAATTCTGGTGGGTAACTGTTGTACAATTGCTCTTGTTTAATTTTTGGCAAACGAGCGGCAAATTCAAATGAAGCACGTACAAAGATTTTTTGCTGCAAATTTTCTGATATTCGGAGTTGCATTAAGGATAAAATTCCAACTAATGCCACACCAAAAACGACTAATACAATCAATACAATCCAAGAAGTACTTACCCTTCCCGATTGAATAAAATTGATTATTGCCTGAATTCCCAAAGGCAATGACAAACTTATTAAACCAGCAAACAGTGAATAAAAAAACAATTGCGAAACATCTTTTTTATCTAACTGAAGTAAGTTAAAAAATCTTTTTAATGGCGTCATAATTTCTATTTTTTATTTAACGTATTTTCTACAAGATTCAAGTAAAATTCTGTCGGTGATACTATCTCATTACAATCTGTAATTGTTTTCAAATGTTCTTTCAAAAAATATTGATGTAAACTTCCTTCTACAACAGACGAAATTAGTGATTTTGAATAAGGATAATTTGGATTTACTTCGTTTACAATGGCTACAATTCTTGCAATTACTCTTTTATATATCAAGAAAAAACCTTCTTTATTTTCTTGATCCACTTCTTTAGTATGCAAGGTTTTAGTAAATTCAGCGATGATAATTTTATTCAAAACGGATTCGTTAATATGCGCTGTATTTAGATCATCCGTAACTTTTTCTGTAACAATTGTAATTGCAATTTTAAGCTTTTCCTTTGGATCTAAAATATTCGCAGTTGCAAAAACCAACTTATATTCCATCCAACTCCAATACCAAGAAGACAAGTAAACCAATAATTTATGTTTGTTCTCAAAATAACGGTAGATTGAACTTTCATTAGAGCCAATTTTTTCTCCCAATTTTTTAAATGTAAAATTGTCAAATCCAATTTCATCAATCAAAAGAATACTTTGTTCCAATATTTTTTTGCCTAAATCGGAGGTTTCAGGATTCTTTACAAATATTTTTTCGTTAATCTGAATTTTCAGATTTGATAATACGGTATTCATTTTTGGTATTTTTATACAAAGATAATAGTAATACTATCAATAATGAAATTTTAACTTTTATTTATTATTAATTTAGGTTCGCACAATACTATGAGTTTTGTCATATTTTGATTAACTTTAGATAATTAATTTTGCATAAATTTATTAGGTATGAGTAAATATGTAACAGCAGAAGATGCTGTAAAAATTGTAAAATCGAATGACCGAGTTTATGTGCAAGCGGCTGCGGCTGCGCCATCTGTTTTAACCAATGCTTTGACAGAAAGAGCTTCCGAATTACAGAATGTAGAAATTTGTCATTTACACACGGAAGGGCCTGCACTATATGCAAATCCAGACCTTTCAGAAAGTTTTCATGTGAATTCGTTCTTCATTGGAAAAAATGTAAGACATACTTTGGCTGCCGGAAATGGTTCTTATACACCCGTTTTTTTAAGCGAATTGCCCCATTTATTTCGAAAAAAAGTATTGCCTTTAGATGTCGTTTTTATTCACGTTTCGCCACCAGATATTCACGGTTATTGCTCACTTGGAGTTTCTGTAGAAGCAACTTTGGCAGCAATTGAAAACGCTAAAATTGTAATCGCACAGGTAAATCCTCAAATGCCACGAACTTTCGGTGATGGAATTCTGCACGTTTCAGAAATTAATTATTTAGTGGATGTAAATATGCCAATTTATGGACACGAAATGGGAATAATTTCTCCATTAGAAGATAAAATCGGAACCTATATTGCCTCTTTAATTGACGATAAAAGCACTTTGCAAATGGGAATTGGTTCTATTCCAAATGCGGCTTTAGCTAAATTAACGAACCATAAAGATTTAGGTTTGCACACCGAAATGTTCTCGGACGGCGTAATTGATTTAATTGAAAACGGGGTTATTAATTGCAACTATAAAGGAACAACAAGAGGTCGAGTTTTGGCAACTTTTTTAATTGGTTCCAAACGATTGTACGACTTTGTAAACGACAATCCATTTATAGAAATGAAAGAATCATCGGCGGTGAATGACACGGCTCGAATTAGAAAAAATCCAAAAATGGTAGCTATAAATTCGGCTATTGAAGTAGATGTTACGGGTCAAGTTTGTGCAGATTCTATTGGTGCGAAAATGTATTCTGGAGTGGGCGGTCAAATGGATTTCATCCGTGGCGCATCCTTAAGCGACGGTGGAAAAGCGATAATTGCATTGCCATCAATTACTAAAAGTGGTGAAAGCAGAATTGTTCCGTTTTTGAAACAAGGTGCGGGTGTAGTTTCTACGCGTTCGCATGTTCAATACATTATTACCGAAAATGGAATTGCTGATTTATATGGAAAAACCTTGAAACAACGTGCCACAGAAATGGTGAAAATTGCACATCCAAATCATCAAGAATGGATTGAAGAAGACTATTTTAATTTGATTAATTGCAGGTAAATCCTAATTAAAACCGTCTTTACAAAATAACATTTTGAAAATTTTAAAATAAATCACTAAATGTATTTTTTAGAATATTTTGAATATTCATTTTTGGAAACAAACTTTTCCCATTTCTGATTTCACTTTCAAACTTTTCAAGCTATCTTTGTACTCTAAATTTTCAGATTAATTTAGATCAAGAAAACGGATATGAAATTAGATAAAAAAGACATTCTCAAAGCATTAGAAACAATAACTATTGCTGGCGAAGGAAAAAATATGGTTGAAAGTGGCGCTGTCACAAATGTGGTAACTTTTGGTGATGAAATAATCGTAGATTTAGTATTGCACACACCGGCAATGCACATCAAAAAAAGAGCTGAAGACGACATCAAAAAAACCATCCACGATTTGGTTTCTAAAGATGCCAAAATCAAAGTAAATATTAAAGTTGAAACGCCAGAAGCCAACACTATCAAGGGGAAAGCTGTTCCTGGAATCAAAAACATCATCGCTATTGCTTCTGGAAAAGGAGGCGTTGGAAAATCAACAGTTACAGCAAATTTAGCGGTAACATTAGCAAAAATGGGATTCAAAGTTGGAATTTTAGATGCCGATATTTACGGACCTTCAATGCCAATTATGTTCGACGTGGAATCTGAAAAACCAATTTCAGTGACCGTTGACGGAAAATCAAAAATGAAACCTGTTGAAAGCTACGAAGTAAAAATCTTATCCATCGGATTTTTCACAGCGCCAAGCCAAGCCGTTATTTGGCGAGGGCCAATGGCTTCAAAAGCACTAAACCAAATGATTTTTGATGCCGATTGGGGCGAATTGGATTTTATGTTACTCGATTTGCCACCCGGAACAGGCGATATCCACCTTTCCATCGTGCAAGCATTGCCAATTACTGGCGTCGTTGTAGTAAGCACGCCACAAGCCGTAGCTCTTGCCGATGCGAAAAAAGGCGTTTCAATGTTCACTTCTGAAAGTATCAATGTTCCCGTTTTGGGAATTATCGAAAATATGGCGTACTTCACACCCGAAGAATTGCCTGAAAACAAATACTATATCTTTGGAAAAGAAGGCGCAAAAAACCTTGCCGAAGATTTAAATGTTCCCTTCCTTGGCGAAGTTCCAATCGTTCAATCCATTCGCGAAGCGGGCGATTATGGTCGTCCAGCTGCCTTACAAACGGGTTCTGTAACCGAAAAAGTGTTTGAAGAAATTACACGAAAAGTCGTTCAGGAAGTAGTGAGCAGAAATGAAAATTTACCCGCTACCGAAGCCGTAAAAATCACAACTATGGCGGGTTGTTCGGCAGTAAAAAAATAAATATTAGACCGTTTAAACCATCTAATTGACACCTAAAAAGTTATGACAATAGAAGAATTAACAACAAACGTAGAAAAAGCCCTCGAAGAAATCAGACCATTTTTGAATTCCGACGGCGGCGACATCTCACTCATTTCCATCGAGGACGGAAAACACGTCAAAGTGCGTCTCGAAGGAGCTTGCGTAGGGTGCAGCGTGAATCAAATGACACTAAAAATCGGCGTGGAAACAACCATAAAAAAGTTTGCACCACAAATTGAAACGGTCATAAATATCAATTAAAGCATTTGGGCGTGACCCTATTTGCATTCACTATTTGATATAAATTCACGTTTAGTACTTGCAAATACGGTCGGGCTTTTCGCTGCAAGTCCTCGTCAAGTTCCGCTTCGCTACACTTGTCTGTGGGCTATCCGCTTCAATCCCTCACGCACTTCAGATACCGAATCACAATTTTTCATAACTGACAATTATCATATACTAAACTCATTCTATTTTTAATCTTTGCATCTTTGTAACTTTAAAATTCTTTTAACTTTTTAAAAATGATTGAAACAGACATACTCATTATAGGCGCAGGGCCAACAGGACTTTTCGCAGTATTTGAAGCAGGACTTTTAAAATTAAAATGTCACATTATTGATAGTTTGCCACAACCCGGCGGACAATTATCAGAATTATATCCTAAAAAACCCATTTTCGACATTCCCGGATTTCCATCTATTTTAGCTGGCGATTTGGTAACCAATTTAATGGAGCAAATAAAACAATTTCAACCCGGATTTACCCTAAATGAAGTTGCCGATACCATCGACAAATTAGATGACGGAACGTTTATAGTTACCACCAATAAAGGAACAAAACACCACGCCAACGCCGTTGCAATTGCTGGCGGATTAGGCAGTTTTGAACCTCGAAAACCAATCCTTGAAGGCTTAGATTTCTTCGACCAAAATGACCGTGGCGTAGAATATTTTGTGAAAGATCCTGAAAAATTCAGAGATAAAAAAGTAGTCATTTCTGGAGGAGGAGACTCCGCTTTAGATTGGAGTATTTTCCTTTCAAATGTAGCATCAAGTGTAACATTGGTTCACCGAAGAAATGAATTCCGTGGCGCATTAGATTCTGTAGAAAAAGTACAAGAACTAAAAGCATCTGGTAAAATTAAATTAATTACACCCGGAGAAATCGTTGGTTTCAAAGGCGCAGAACACATCGAATCTGTGAATATCGAAACCAATGGCGAAACCATAAACATTGAAACCGATTATTTTATTCCGCTTTTTGGTTTAACACCAAAATTAGGACCAATTGCCAATTGGGGATTAGACATTGAAAAAAATGCAATTAAAGTGGACAATTCGTTGGATTATCAAACTAATATTCCTGGAATCTATGCCATTGGCGATGTAAATAGTTATCCTGGGAAATTAAAACTAATTTTGTGTGGATTTCACGAAGCGACTTTAATGGTGCAAAGTGTATATCAACGAATGAACCCAGGAAAAAAATATGTATTGAAATACACCACCGTTTCTGGCGTTGACGGCTTTGACGGAACTAGAAAAGAAGCAGAAAAACAAGTTGTAAAAGCAATAGAATAAATTATGGCTGTAGATATTCTAATCAAAATAACAGACCGAGAAGGAACTATTCACGAAGTTCAGGCACCAACCGATATGAACCTCAATATTATGGAATTAGTTCGTATGTATGAATTAGCACCCGAAGGAACCATCGGAATTTGTGGCGGAATGGCAATGTGTGCTTCTTGTCAATGTTATGTTTTAAACGACATTGAAATCCCTGAAAAAGGCGACGATGAAGAAGCTATGCTTTCCGAGGCATTCAACGTAAAACCCAACAGCCGATTGGGTTGTCAAATCCACATTACTGAACAATTAGAAGGATTAGCAATAGAATTAGCTCCTGAAGCATAATAAAAAAGCGAGAAATTATTCTCGCTTTTTTATTGAATCTATACCAACTCTGTTTCTTTTTTGAAAATATTTTCTTCAATTGCATCCCAAAGTCCAATGCGTTTTTCTAATGCTAAAATAGAAATTGTTTCCACTTCTTT
>CANIFM010000088.1 GCA_947466955.1 Bacteroidota bacterium | reverse complement strand
TCAATTTTAATATATATGCAATTATTCTACAATCCCAACATAAATGAAACTACCGAAAGCTTTTCTTTTGATAAAGAAGAAAGCAAACACATTATTAAAGTAATGCGTAAAAAGGGTGGTGATATATTATTTGTAACCAATGGTTTAGGACTTTTATTTAAAACTGAAATTGTTTTAGGTTCCGATATAAAATGTACCGTTAAAATTGTATCCATTGAAAAATCGGAACAACCGAAATATCATTTGCATTTAGCGGTTGCACCAACTAAAATGAACGATCGATATGAGTGGTTTTTGGAGAAAGCTACCGAAATGGGAATTTCAGAAATCACCCCAATTATTTGTGATCATTCGGAACGAAAGTTTGTGAAAAGCGATCGTTTTGACAAAATACTGCAATCAGCAATGAAGCAATCGGTGCAATTTTATTTACCAAAATTAAACGAACCAATCACTTTTAAAGAGTTCATAAAACAAAAAAACGAAGGGTTACTTTTGATTGCGCATTGTGAAGAAACGGCTAAAAAATCATTAAAATCTGTTGTAAAACCAAATGAAAGCGTAACTTTATTAATTGGTCCTGAAGGCGATTTTTCAAATAAAGAAATTGCTCAAGCACTTGAAAATAAATACACACCCGTAACTTTAGGAGCCACCAGATTACGAACAGAAACCGCAGCAATTGTGGCGTGTCATAGTATTGTTTTTATAAATGAAAGCCCCCTAACCCCCGAAGGGGGAATTAAAAGTAATGTGTAATTTGAAATCATTTTATGAAAAAAATATATTTATTAGTTATACTATTTTCTTTAAATAGTTTTTCGCAAGAAATCGCGTTGTTAAAATACAGCGGAGGTGGCGATTGGTATGCAAATCCAACTTCCTTACCAAATTTAATTAAGTATTGCAATCAGACTATAAATACGAAGATAAAGCCAAAAAATGCAATTGTAACGCCTAGTAGTCCCGATATTTTTTCTTATCCTTATGTGCATGCAACAGGACACGGAAATGTCGTTTTCAGTCCTTCTGATGTTGAAAATCTTAGGAATTATATTACTTCGGGAGGTTTTCTGCATATTGATGATAATTATGGAATGAATGAATATATCAGAAACGAGATTACAAAATTGTTTCCTAATAATGCTTTGGTTGAAATTCCTGCCAATCATCCGATATTTCAAAAACCAAATTCATTTCCTGCTGGGATTCCTAAAATTCACGAACACGATGGCAAACGCCCACAAGCTTTTGGAATTTTCATAGACAATCGATTGGTTTTGCTTTATACGTATGAAACCGATTTAGGCGATGGTTGGGAAGATGCAGATGTTCACAATGATCCTTTAGAAGTAAGAGAAAAAGCACTGAAAATGGGTGCTAACATCTTGAATTATATTTTTAATAATTAGTTTTAAATAAAATACAGTTTGGATAGTTCGCTCCTACATCCTGAAATTCAAAAATTCATTACTGCCAATATTGGTGCTGATAGTTCCAAACTTGCTCTTCAAAAAAATCCATTTCCGGAGGTTAATTGGATAGCTGTTTTAAATCAAATTGCTGCGAAAACAAAAGCTAAAGACAAATTACCCACATTTTTTAAAACAGAAAATATTATTTTCCCGAGCAAAATTTCTGTGGAGCAAACTTCTTCTGAAAAAACTGCACTTTACAAAGCTTCGATTGTTAGCGGCGACACTTTAATTGACTTGACAGGTGGTTTTGGAGTTGATGATTTGTACTTTTCAAAAGTGATGGGAAAAGTTATTCATTGTGAAATTGATACCCAATTATCAAATATCGTAAAACATAATTTTGAAATATTGAAGGTTAAAAACATTCAATGTGAGTTGGGAGATAGCGCTACTTATTTAGAAAAAACACAATCTAAATTTGATTGGATTTACATCGATCCTTCAAGGCGAAACGATATTAAAGGCAAAGTTTTTATGCTTAAAGATTGTTTGCCAAATGTTCCAGAATTACTGCCTTTTTATTTTACAAAATCGGATAACATTTTAATAAAAACCGCACCGATATTAGATATTTCAGCAGGGTTATTGGAATTGTCCAACGTGAAAAGCATTCATATTGTGGCAGTTGACAATGAAGTAAAAGAATTGATTTGGGAATTGTCAAAATTATTTAGTGGTGCTAC
The DNA here is from genome assembly GCA_947466955.1 of Bacteroidota bacterium. GTDB lineage: Bacteria > Bacteroidota > Bacteroidia > Flavobacteriales > Flavobacteriaceae > Flavobacterium. The sequence goes on along the minus strand of CANIFM010000088.1, from coordinate 8,862 downwards.
AACTATTAAAACAATCAATAGTACAAATGACAAAAGAGAAGAATTTAGTTTTGAATTAAATTCAACTAATCATTTCTCAAACTATAATTTACCGAAAAAATATCTTTACGAACCTAATAGTGCCATAATGAAATCCGGGGGATTTGACGAAATTGGTATTCAATATCAACTTGACAAACTGCACCAGCATTCTCATTTATATACATCGGATGAAAAAATTGATTTTCCAGGAAGAATTTTTGAAGTTCAAGATGCTATTTCATATACTAAAAGTGAAATGAAGTCCTTTTTAAAAAATAAAAAAGCAAATATTACCACTCGCAATTTCCCTTATAGCGTTGAAGAAATCAGAAAAAAATGGGAAATTAAGGATGGAGGAAATTTATATTGTTTTTTTACAACCGATATGAATAACCATAAAATAGTTTTAATTTGCACCAAAATAAAATAAAATGAAACAATTACTTTTCTCAATCATTATTCTTCTTAATTTAAGCTTATTTGCTCAAAAACCTTGCGATTACAGCGTAAATGTTAAGGATAGTATTGGAACTTACAAGGAAATCAAAAGTAATATCGTGCATGAACATGTATTTGGAGGTTCTTCAAGTTATGTATTTTTTTCATTAGCCTTAACAGATGAAATGCCGACTTTGACTGTCCAAATTTTACAAAAAAACAAAAATTTTATAAAAGTTAATTGCTTCGATAAAAATTCTAAAGTCTTTTTACAATTGGATAATGGAAAAATTGTCACGTTAATTGCTACAGATCAAGAAAATTGTGGAGCACCTGTAAAAGATGATTTAGGATTTAATAACAGGATTTTATCGGGGAATTTTATGTTTGTAAAAGGAACATTGGAAGATTTGCAGCATTCACCAGTTTCTTCAATGAGAATAAAATTTACTACAGAATCTTTAGATTACATCTTTAAAAAAGAATTTATTTCAGAACTTGATGGGAAAAATTATTCCCCTGGAAGCTATTTTATTGATTATTTGCATTGTGTAATTAATTAATCACATTTCCATTTGAAATTAGAAATAGGATCTAATTTTGCATTTTTCATGTTGTAATGCCACCATTCCGAATCAAAAGATTGGAAATTATAGCGCAACATAATTTTTTTTAGGAGCTTTCTATTGTTCAAAATTTCCTTTGAAAAATTTTTATTTTTGTGACTTGCTTCAATTCCAAAGTAGTCAAAAGAGGTTCCCATATTCAGTTCAACTCCATTTTTACCAACAAGCGAAATATCCACTGCCCCTCCTCTATTATGAATCGAACCTTTGCTCGGATTGGCTACATATATAGGATTAGAAACTATTGTCCACATTTTTTTCTGAATATTTAATGGGCGATAACAGTCATATAATTTGATTCTATACCCCTTTTTCATAAATTTAGCATTGGCTTTAATTATTGATTTAACGGTTTTTAATCGCAAATAACATTCCGCGCAATCATATACTTTTGCTTTCAGAAAATTATCCTCTGTAGCATATTTCATATCATAAACAAAATCCCAGCTGTACTCTTTTAGATTTACAAATGTAGAGTCGTTTAAATCTCCAAATGAAATTGTTTTGGTATTTAAACCGTCTTTAAACACTTTATTATTCGAATCATTTGGAATTTCATAAACTAATTTAGTTTTACAAGAAACTATTAAAAGACAACTCAATCCAATAAATAAAATTTTATAAATTGATAACATACATAGTAATTAAAATGTAAATATAAAAAAATCCTAATCTTTCGATTAGGATTTCTCTATAATTTGAAAGAAATATATAATTATGATAACGCCGCTTTTACTTGATCAGCAGCTTCTTGAAATTCTACAGCTGATAAAATCGGCATTCCAGAATTGTCAATTAATTCTTTTGCAATAACGACATTTGTACCTTGTAAACGAACAATGATTGGAACTTTAATAGCGTCTCCCATGTTTTTGTAGGCATCTACAACACCTTGAGCAACTCTATCACAACGAACAATTCCACCAAAAATGTTGATTAAAATTGCTTTCACGTTTGGATCTTTCAAGATAATTCGGAAAGCTAATTCTACACGTTTTGCATCTGCAGTTCCACCTACGTCTAAGAAATTTGCTGGTTCAAAACCTGCATATTTAATTAAATCCATCGTTGCCATTGCAAGACCCGCACCATTTACCATACAACCTACAGTTCCATCTAAATCTACATAGTTTAAACCTGCAGCTTTAGCTTCTACTTCAATTGGATTTTCCTCGCGAACATCACGAAATTCAGCATAAACTGGCTGACGGTATAATGCATTGTCATCTAAATTTACTTTAGCATCAACTGCAATAATTTTATTATCCGATGTTTTCAAAACTGGATTAATTTCAAACATTGAAGCATCACAACCAATATAAGCATTGTAAAGTGCTGCTACAAATTGCGTCATTTCTTTGAAAGCATTTCCAGAAAGACCTAAATTAAATGCTATTCTTCTTGCTTGAAAAGCTTGTAATCCAACAGTTGGATCAATTTCTTCAGTGAAAATTAAATGAGGTGTGTGTTCCGCAACTTCTTCAATATCCATTCCACCTTCAGTAGAATACATAATCATATTACGACCTTTACTTCTATTTAATAAAACTGACATATAAAACTCAGAAGTTTCAGATTCCCCAGGATAATAAACGTCCTCAGCAACTAAAATTTTGTGTACTTTTTTGCCTTCAGCAGATGTTTGTGGCGTGATTAATTGCATTCCAATAATTTGTTCTGCAATTTCTTCTACTTGCTGTAAATTCTTAGCAAGTTTCACTCCTCCACCTTTTCCACGCCCACCTGCGTGAACTTGTGCTTTAATAACGTGCCAGCCTGTTCCGGTTTCAGCAGTTAATTGTTTTGCTGCAGCAACCGCCTCTTGCGGATTGTTTGCAACATAACCACGTTGAATTTTTACGCCATAACTGGCTAATATTTCTTTCCCTTGGTATTCGTGTATGTCCATAATTAATTTTTTGACTTTTTAAAGTGGCACAAAAATAACACAAATGAAGTTAAAAGCGAAATGTTTTCACTTAATAAATACAATAAGAATTTAATTATTATAAAAATCAAATTTACATTATCAAATTCTTAAATTCAATGGGTAATAAAAACAGTTTTATCAGTTTAATTATCATTTACACGATACTATAACGATTTAGTAAAGTGATTAAAATGCTAAATATCATGTTTTTTATACGAAATAATTACTGTTAACCGAAAAACAAATTATCAAATCATTAAATTAAAAGTCCAAAATTAAGTAATTGTTATTATTTAAACTTTTAATTGATATAGTAGTAAAAATTACCCTAAATACCATTTTCATTAAATTATAATCAGTGAATATAGTAATTTAGTAAAAAATTATCAAGTATGAAAGTTAAAGCACAAGGCCTCTATTTACCAGAATTTGAACACGATAATTGTGGCGCAGGATTTATTTGTAATTTAAACGGAATTAAGTCGAATGATATTATTCACAAGGCATTAGATATATTAATAAAATTAGAACATCGAGGTGCTGTAAGTTCCGATGGAAGAACGGGTGATGGCGCAGGTATTCTATTTGATATTCCTCATGATTTCTTCAAAAAGGTTTGTAATTTTGAACTTCCTGAACCTAGAGAATATGGTGTTGGAATGTTATTTTTACCTAAAAGTAAAAACCAAGTTGTTTATTGTAAGACTACTTTTGAAACCGCTATTAAAGAACAAAATTTAACTGTTTTAGGATGGCGTGAAGTTCCCGTTGATGCTTCAAATTTAGGGAAAATTGCTGCTGAAAAAGAACCAACAGTGCTGCAGGTATTTGTTGGTAAAAATGGATTAGAACTTACCGAACAACAGTTCAATGCCAAGCTATTTGCTGCTAGAAAAATATCGGAACACGCCGTTATAAAATCTAAAATATCACAAAGTCATCAATATTACTTCAGCAGTTTTTCAACGACCACTATAATATATAAAGGTCTTTTGATGCCCGAAGACATCAGCCGTTATTATACCGATTTGTCTGATACGGATTTGGTTACCCGATTGGCATTGGTTCACCAACGATTTTCTACCAATACTTTCCCTTCATGGGAATTGGCACAGCCTTTTAGATACATGTGTCACAATGGAGAAATTAATACGCTTCGTGGAAATATCAGTCGTATGCGTGCTCGGGAAGAGTTAATGAAAAGTGATGTTTTTGGTGATGATCTAAAAAAATTATTTCCAATTATATTAGAAGGAAAATCAGATTCTGCTTCGATGGATATGGTTGTTGAATTATTATTAATGACGGGACGATCTTTGCCAGAAGCAATGATGATGGTAGTTCCAGAAGCTTGGGAACGTCACCAAAGCATGTCTGAAGACAAAAAAGCATTCTATGAATACAACTCTTGTATTATGGAACCTTGGGATGGCCCTGCTTCAATTCCCTTTACAGATGGAAATGTAATTGGTGCTTTATTAGATAGAAATGGTTTGCGTCCTTCACGATATACACTTACAAAAAGTGGTTTCGTGATTATGTCATCAGAGATTGGAGTTTTAGATATCAAACCCGAAGATGTAGTTCAACACGGAAGATTAGAACCTGGAAAAATGTTCCTTGTGGATATGAATGAAGGTCGGATTATTGAAGATGATGAAGTGAAAAATGCCGTTGTAACCAAAAGACCGTACAAAAAGTGGTTGGATGAAAACCTGTTACAATTGTCCAGAATTCCATATACAGAAAATGAAATTCCTGTTGAAATAATGGATTTTGAAACACGTCAACGCCTATTTGGATATACTGTTGAAGATTTAAAAACCATAATAAATCCAATGGGAACAACTGGTGCAGAAGCATTAAGTTCGATGGGAAACGATACGCCGTTAGCCGTTTTATCAGATCAACCCCAATTATTATATAATTATTTCAAACAGTTGTTCGCACAAGTTACCAATCCACCTTTAGATGGAATTCGCGAAGAAATTATTACCGATATAAGTCTAGCAATCGGTGGCGATTTTAATATTTTTGATATTGAACCGAAACATTGCAAAAAACTAAAAATTCAAAATCCTGTTATTTCTAACGAGGATTTAGACAAAATTAGAAATATCAATCACATTGATTTTAAATCCGTGACTATTTCTACGTTATATGAAATTGAAAAAGGTGTAAACGGTTTGGAACGTGCCTTAGAAAAATGTGTGCAAGCTACTTTCAAAGCTGTTTCTGAAGGGTGCAATATTGTTATCATTTCGGATAGAGGCGTTACCGATAAATTAGCACCAATTCCAATGTTGTTGGCTTGTTCCTATATTCATCATTCCTTAAATATATTAAAAGCACGTTCAAAATTTGGAATCATAATTGAATCCGCAGAACCTCGTGAACCGCATCATTTTGCTTTATTATTTGGATATGGTGCTAGTGCTATTAATCCTTATATGGTAAATGAAATAATTCACAATCAGATTAATTCAGGTTTTATCACAGGAATCAAAGCTGATTATGCTATAAAAAACTATAATAAAGCGATTGCAAAAGGGATTCTGAAAATCATGAATAAGATTGGTATTTCTACTTTACATTCTTATAGAGCTGCACAAATTTTTGAAATTTTAGGTTTAAATAAAACATTCACCTCTAAATATTTTCCTTATACACCTTCTAGAATTGAAGGAATTGGTTTAATGGAAATTGAAAAAGAAGTCAAAAAAAGATACCAAAATGCGTTTCCAAATTCTAAAATAGCCAATTTATTACCATTAGAAATTGGCGGAATTTACAGATGGCGAAGAAATGGAGAAAAACACATGTTCAATCCAACAACCATTTCTAAATTACAACAAGCTGTTCGATTGAATAGTCCTGAAAGTTACAAGGAATATTCAGATATGGTTAATGACCAAAGTGAGAATTTAATGACCATCAGAGGATTATTTGAATTCAACAACTTAGATCCTATTTCTATTGACGAAGTAGAGCCTTGGACTGAAATTGTAAAAAAATTCAAAACTGGCGCGATGTCTTATGGTTCAATAAGTCAAGAAGCGCATGAGAATTTGGCTATTGCGATGAACAGAATTGGCGGTAAAAGTAATTCTGGAGAAGGCGGAGAAGATCCAAAACGTTTTCAAAAAGACCTTAACGGAGATTCCCGAAATAGCGCTATAAAGCAAGTTGCATCGGGAAGATTTGGTGTTTCTATCAATTATTTGACAAATGCCAAAGAGATTCAAATTAAAATGGCACAAGGAGCAAAACCTGGCGAAGGCGGACAATTACCTGGCGATAAAGTAGTTCCTTGGATAGCAGAAGTACGAAATTCAACTCCTTATGTAGGACTGATTTCACCTCCTCCTCACCACGATATTTACTCTATTGAAGATTTATCACAATTGATTTTTGATTTAAAAAATGCCAATCGCGAAGCAAGAATCAATGTGAAATTAGTTTCAGAAGTTGGTGTTGGAACCATCGCCGCAGGAGTTGCAAAAGCCAAAGCTGATGTGATTTTGATTTCTGGTTATGACGGAGGAACAGGTGCTGCACCATTAACATCTTTACAACATACGGGAATTCCGTGGGAATTGGGATTGGCGGAAGCCCAACAAACCTTATTATTAAATGATTTGCGAGGCAGAGTTGTTTTAGAATGTGATGGACAACTCAAAACTGGTCGTGATGTTGCCATTGCTGCCTTATTAGGAGCCGAAGAATTTGGATTTGCCACAGCACCATTAGTCGCTTCGGGTTGTATTATGATGCGAGCCTGTCACTTAAATACGTGTCCAGTGGGAATTGCAACCCAAGATCCAGAATTGAGAAAAAATTTCAAAGGAACGCCAGAACACATTATCAATTTTATGTATTTTATTGCAGAAGAATTGAGAATTATAATGGCACAATTAGGTTTTAGAACTTTGAAAGAAATGGTTGGACAGTCTCAAAAATTGAATGTCAATAAAGCAATTAAACATTATAAAGCGAGTGGTTTAGACCTTTCGGCAATATTATACAAACCAGAAATTGCAAATAAAGTAAGTAATTATAATGATTCTTGCCAAGACCACGCATTAGAAAATGTATTGGATTTTGAAATTATTAAAGCTGCAATTCCATCTATTTATAGAAAAGAAAAAACACGTGTAAATTTCAAAATTAAAAATACTGATCGTTCTGTAGGTGCTATTTTAAGTAATGAAATATCAAAAATTTATGGCGCTCAAGGATTACCCGAAGATACTATTTTAATAGATTTTGAAGGTTCCGCAGGGCAAAGTTTTGGAGCTTTTGCAACCAACGGATTGTCATTTAAAATTCATGGAAATTGTAATGATTATTTAGGAAAAGGACTATCTGGGGGTAAATTAATTATTAAAGTCCCTCCTACTGCAACTTTCAAACCAGAAGAAAATATTATCATTGGAAACGTTGCGCTTTACGGGGCTATTACTGGTCAAGCCTATATTAATGGAATGGCGGGAGAACGTTTTGCCGTTAGAAATTCTGGTGCAACTGCAGTAGTAGAAGGCATTGGAGACCACGGATGTGAATACATGACAGGAGGAACTGTTGTAGTTTTAGGAAAAACAGGTAGAAATTTTGCTGCTGGAATGAGCGGTGGAATTGCTTATGTTTATGATCCAAATAACACATTTGATGCCACTTTATGCAATATGGAAATGGTAGCCTTTGAGCCATTAGAACTTGATGATATAAGTAAATTAAGACGATTGATAAAAAATCATTCGTTATTTACAAACAGTCCTTTGGCAAAAAGAATTTTAGAAGATTGGGAAAACCAACAAAATAATTTCGTGAAAGTAATGCCAACAGATTACAAAAAAGCATTGCAAAGAGCAGCACAAACTCTAAAGGGAGAGCAGGAGTTGGCTCACAATTAAAAATTAGTGAAAAAATAATAATAGTAATTAACAAACAATATCCTCGGTTAGTTCCCCCTCTTTCGGAGGGGGTTAGGGGGAGGCTTATATGGGAAAAATAGGAGGATTTAAGGAATTTACAAGAACTGACGAAAGTAATGTTGCCGTTGTAGAACGAGTTTCAAATTACAATGAATTTACGATTCCATTAACCAAAGAAAAAATAAAAGAACAAGGTTCACGGTGTATGGACTGTGGTATTCCGTTTTGTCATAGCTCTTGTCCATTGGGAAATTTAATTCCCGATTTCAATGATATGGTACATCAGGAAGAATGGCAAGGTGCTTTAGAAATTTTGCAATCTACCAATAACTTTCCTGAATTTACAGGTCGCCTCTGCCCTGCTCCATGTGAAAAATCTTGTGTGTTGGGAATCATTAGCGAACCCGTTGCAATCGAAAATATTGAAAAAAATATTATTGAAAGAGGCTTTGCTGAAGGTTGGATAAAACCTCAAATACCATCAATAAGAAGTGGAAAAACCGTTGCTGTTATTGGTTCTGGACCAGCGGGATTAGCTGCAGCGCAACAACTAAATCGTGCAGGACATACCGTTACTGTTTTTGAAAGAGACAATGCCATAGGTGGATTATTAAGGTATGGAATTCCAAATTTTAAATTGGAAAAAGGAATTATCGACCGTCGAGTAAAAGTGTTAGAAGCCGAAGGAGTTGTATTTAAAGTCAACGTAAATGTTGGTGTTAATTATAGCGTTGAAGAACTAAATGCTTTTGATTCAATAGTTTTGTGTGGTGGTTCAACTGAAAGTAGAAGTTTGCCTACAAAAGGAATTGAAAGTAAAGGAGTTGTGCAAGCGATGACTTTTTTAACGCAACAAACAAAATCATTGTATGGGGAAACAATTCCAAATCAGATTTTAGCGAAAGATAAAAAT
>CANIFM010000087.1 GCA_947466955.1 Bacteroidota bacterium | reverse complement strand
TATATTATAGGTAAAAATATCGTGAAAAGTAAAATCACTAAAAGCAATTCGCCTTTAGAAACACCAAAAAAATATACATTTAATATGAATGCTTCCAGAAGATCTGGTTACAACTTAATTGGTGCAACTGTTGCTTTTTAAATTTTACAAAAAATGAAAATCAAATTACTAATTGTTCTTACTTTTTTCTTATCTATAAATGGAAATGCACAACAAAAAGACAGCATTTCTTCAATTAAAGACGAATTATCCTACAAGCATTTTATTATTCCAGCGGCACTAATTTCAAGTGGTTTATTGTTAAAAAATGCACCAATGAATAAAAATTTACAAGGGGATTTAAGAGCTGTTTTAGGAACAGATTTTCATACTAAAGCTGATAATTATTTACAATATGAGGCCGTTCTTCAAATTTATGGTGGTCGCTATTTAGGCTTTAAACCAAAGAATAATGTTCTTCATCAAACAATTAATATTGCGATTTCAAATGCAATAATGGGGGGAATTGTTCAAACTATGAAACACACTTTCAAAGAAGAACGCCCAGACGGAAGTGACGAATTTAGTTTTCCATCAGGTCATACTGCGACCGCATTTACAAATGCGTCATTGTTATTTTACGAATATAAAGATGCTTCTATTTGGTATGCGAGCAGTGGATTTTTATTTGCAACAGCAACAGGTTTTTTAAGAATTGCAAACAACAAACATTACACTTCAGATGTTCTTGCGGGTGCAGGAATTGGAACTGCCGTTGGACTTGCCGTTTCCTATTGGAGTCCATACAAGTCTTTCACGATAGGAAAAAATAAAACCCACGCCTTAATTTATCCTCAAATTGGAACAAATTATGGCATAGGTTTATTAATTAAAAATTGAGTTTAAACAGGATTTAAATCCTATTTAACTATTTTTTAGAAAGGCAAATCGTCGTGCTCTTCTTCTTTGAAAGTTTCCGCTGGTGCAAATGCTTCGGCAGCTGGCATTGGTGGCGCTTGAGTTGGTGCAGCTGCAGCCAATCTTTCCACTCTCCAACCTTGAATTGCGTTGAAATATTTAGTCACGCCTTGTGGGTCAACCCATTCGCGACCTCTTAAATTGATTGAAACTTTTACCGCTTCACCAACATTAAAACTGTTTAATAAATCACATTTGTCTTGAACGAATTCAACTAAAATATGTTGAGGATATTGTTCGTCAGTTGTAACAACTAATTCTCTTTTTAGGAAACTTCCGCTCCCTACATTTTTTGCTTCTCCAAGCATTTTGATTTTTCCTGATACTTCCATCTTAACTATTTTTATTAATATTTTATTCTCTTTATTTACTTCGCCAACAATACTTTCCAAGCAGAATCAACATCGTTTTCATCCAGATATTCCTTGGCTTTTTGGTGTTGTTTCAAAACATCATCTGCACTTAAAACACCTTTCACTACAAAATTATTATTTACAAATATATTGATTTCTTCTGTTGTAGGCAATGCTTCTATATTTCCTAATTTACCCAAATCATTACTGTCAAAAACAGCACTTTCTTTAATGAAATCTGGTATTTGATCTACACCAATTCCTAATGTTGTCAATGGTTTTGCAACTTCAAATAATCCTTGATTGGCTCGGGAATACCAATTGCCACCCATTCTTGAAACCAAATCTATTTTATAAGGATCGATAGTTCCATTTTCATCTAAAACAGATTCATTAATATGAATTTTTAAGACTTCACAAATCACTAAATTTCCTGCGCCGCCTTCATTACCAAGGCTAATAATTTCATTGACCTTGCATTCAAATTGCACTGGGGATTGCGCCACGCGATACGGTTTTACAAGATCTGATGGAATTGCGGAAAATCCAGCTTTTAAAAATTCATTTACACCGTCAGCATATTCAGTACTCGACAATGATGTTTGTTGCACCATATCAAAATTCACAACATTTATTACTACTTCGCGAGTCGCTTCGGCATTAATTAAAGTGTGTTTAATTGAATTGTCACGAACACGTCTTGCTGGTGAAAAAATTAAAATTGGTGGATTTGCACTGAATACATTAAAGAAACTAAAAGGCGATAAATTTGGTTTCCCATTTTTGTCAATTGTACTTGCAAAAGCGATAGGTCGCGGGCCTACCGAACTTTGTAAATAGCCTTGTAATTTTGCGGATGAAATGTCTTTTGGTTCGATGCTAATCATGAGAATCAATTTGAACAAATATAATAAAATGGATTCAGAAATTCAGAATTTTACAATCTAATATTTATACATATAAATGGAAAAATATATTTCTACATTCAAAATGATAATATTTCATTATATTTATCGTTAAATATCACTTTACAAAGAAGTTTATGCAGTTTTCGAACAAAAGGAATTTTACTCGGTGGATTATTATTTTTTCCTCCTTTATCATTATCATTTTTATTCTTTGGAATACGTTCAACTTTTTTCAAATTTTCAAAAATGAAGAGCGGTTGAAAATGGAACTTTTGGCGAAAGCCCAAAAAACTTTAATTAATGCAAATGAAAACACAGAATTGGATTTGCCTTTGCAGATTTTCAGCAATAATTCCACAATTCCAATCATTGTAACCGAGAAAGATAGCATCATAAATACAATAAATATTGACGATGAAATTATAAATAATGAACAAAAATCAAAAGAACTTTTATTGCGATTAAAGAAAGAAAATGACCCGATAGTCATTGAATATGTGCCCGGAAAATCTCAATATTTATACTACGGAAATTCCTCATTATTGAATAAACTTAAATATTATCCGATTGCCTTTTTGTTGATAATTGTCTTGTTTGCTTTGCTGGTTTACAATTTCTATCGCAGTACAAAAATGGCGACAGAAAATAAGCTTTGGGCTGGAATGGCGAAGGAAACTGCGCATCAAATTGGCACACCACTTTCGTCTTTAATTGGTTGGCTTGAAATATTAAAATCAGATACTATTGCCGAAACTACGGTTTTAGAAATAGAAAAAGACATTGTTAGACTACAAAGTATCACCGATAGATTTTCAAAAATAGGCTCCGAACCTATTTTAGAAAAGAAAGATATTATCTCCGAAACTCAAAATTCATTCGCCTATTTGCAATCAAGATTTTCAAAACAAGTTATTTTTTCATTCAACGCTCCCGAGTTTCCAATCACTGTTTCTTTAAATCCTGCTTTGTTTAGTTGGACAATTGAAAACTTGGTAAAAAACGCCATCGATGCAATGCGAGGACGAGGAAAATTAGACGTAGTTATTGAATTGGAAGGTGAATTTGTAAAAATAAAAGTGTCTGATACGGGCAAAGGAATTCCTAAAAAACAATTCAAAACTATATTTGAACCTGGATTTACAACCAAAAAAAGAGGTTGGGGATTGGGACTTTCACTAACAAAACGTATCGTCGAAGAATACCATAATGGAAAAGTAAAAGTCTTACAATCTGAAATTAATAAGGGGACTACGATGCAGATTAGTTTTAGAAAGGCTTAAATTTAAAAACAAAACCCGATAACTTTCATCATCGGGTTAGTCTATTATCTATCAGTCTCTTATCTCTTTGAATTCCCCCTTCGGGGGTTAGGGGGCTTTAATCATTCAATTTCAAAACCGCCATAAATGCTTCTTGTGGAATCTCTACATTTCCAACCAATCGCATTCTCTTTTTACCTTTTTTCTGTTTTTCTAATAATTTACGCTTACGCGAAATATCACCACCATAACATTTGGCAGTTACATCTTTACGCAACGCTTTTATAGTTTCACGAGAAATAACTTTCACCCCAATTGCAGCCTGAACAGGAATATCAAATTGCTGACGTGGAATTAATTCTTTCAACTTTTCACACATTTTTTTTCCAATCGAATACGCATTATCAACGTGCATCAAGGACGATAAAGCATCCACAATCGTTGCATTCAACAATATATCAACTTTAACCAAATTCGATGTTCGCATTCCAATTGGCGTATAATCAAACGAAGCATATCCTTTAGAAACCGTTTTCAAACGATCATAAAAATCGAATACAATTTCTGCCAATGGCATATCAAATGTCAATTCTACTCGTTCCGTTGTAAGGTACGTTTGGTTCGTAATCAAACCGCGTTTTTCAATACACAAACTCATTACATTTCCCACAAAATCCGATTTTGTGATGATAGTTGCTTTTATAAAAGGCTCCTCAACTCTCTCTAAACGAGAAGGTTCTGGCAAGTCCGAAGGATTATTTACAATAAGTGGCGTTTCTGGATTTTTCTTGGTATAAGCCAAATACGAAACGTTGGGAACCGTAGTAATCACGGTCATATTAAACTCTCTTTCCAAACGTTCTTGGATAATTTCCATGTGCAACATTCCCAAGAATCCACAACGGAAACCAAATCCTAAAGCCGCCGAACTTTCAGGTAAAAATACTAAAGAAGCATCGTTCAATTGTAGTTTTTCCATCGAGTTTCTAAGCTCTTCATAATCTTCGGTGTCCACAGGATAAATCCCCGCAAAAACCATTGGTTTCACATCTTCAAAACCTTGAATGCTATTAGTTGTTGGATTTTTTGCATCCGTCAACGTATCACCAACTTTTACTTCTTTCGCTTCTTTAATTCCCGAAATCAAATACCCAACATCACCCGCAGAAATAACCGATTTTGGAACTTGGTTCAATTTCAAAGTACCAATTTCGTCCGCAAAATATTCATTTCCTGTAGCCATAAATTTAATTTTCTGACCTTTTTTGATTTGTCCGTTTTTCACACGAAAAATAACTTCAATTCCACGAAACGGATTGTAATGCGAATCAAAAATCAAAGCTTGCAACGGCTCGTCAACATCTCCTTTTGGAGGAGGAATTCTCTCGATAATCGCCGCCAAAATATTTTCGACGCCCAAACCAGTTTTACCCGATGCGTGAATAATTTCTTCTAATTTGCATCCTAATAAATCCACAATATCATCGCTAACTTCCTCAGGACTTGCACTTGGCAAATCCACTTTATTCAAAACCGGAATAATTTCCAAGTCATTTTCCAAAGCCAAATACAAATTCGAAATCGTTTGTGCCTGAATACTTTGCGCTGCATCCACAATCAAAAGTGCCCCTTCACAAGCCGCAATCGACCGAGAAACCTCATAAGAAAAATCCACGTGTCCCGGAGTATCAATCAAATTCAGGATATATTCCTGCCCTTTATACGTATATTCCATCTGAATCGCGTGACTCTTAATCGTAATCCCACGTTCGCGTTCCAAGTCCATATTATCCAGCAATTGCGCCTTTTCTTCCCGCGCCGTAACCGTTTGAGTTGCCCCCAATAATCTATCCGCAAGCGTACTTTTCCCGTGGTCAATGTGTGCAATAATGCAAAAATTCCGTATGTGTTTCATTCTTTATTGGTATCAATTTTATTTGGGCGTGACCCTCTAGATTGCTTCGTCGTTCCTCCTCGCAACTACGGGTCGGGCTATCCGCTCTATCTTTTGTTCCGCTTTCGCTCCACAAAAGGATGCCGCTACTATCCCTCACGCGCACGCAATTAATCTGCAAATATAGTTAATCTTTTGATTGTAATTTTTTAAAAACCAATTCGCGTTTAGAAAAAAGGTTAATCGGTTATTTATTTAATCGTTAATTCGGCTATTTGTGGAAATCTGTTAAATCTGAGGTAAAAAAAAACTATCTAAGTAACTTTATTGCCACAAAATCTCTCTATTTGTCAATCTGAATTTATTTCAGATTCTAATTTTTCATTTGGATGCTGAATCAATCCAGATGGCTCGGATATGCCTCCACAACGAATAGCGGAATTGCATTTCGTGCCTAAAAAAGAAGGCAAGTCAATACAAACCTCAATTACCCAACCCAATCAGAGCCCAAAACCCTGATTGGGTTAAACAAACAAAAAGGAGCAAACAGAAAATACTAAACAGAGTAAGCAAAAACCAAAATGAATGATATGAAACAGTTTTTTAATAGAACAACAGCGTCTATAACCCCACCAACGGTTTAAAAAATAGGTTCATTCGGGTTTCTTAGTCCTCTGTTGCGGTTAAACAATGATAATTTGAGGTTAATTACCCTAAAAACGGGGTATCGAACCCCAATTTAGGGTTGTCGAACCCCAAAAAAGGGCTTATTAACCCCAAAAGAGCACTTCGAGACACCGTTAATGCACTTCGAGACCCCATTGACGCACTTCAGAACCTCATTTACCCTTTCAGAAATACTGTTTTTGCTAGGCACATGGAAATCCAGATTGCTTTGTCATTCCTCCTCGCATCTTTGGGTCGGGCTCACGCAAACCACTTATCAAGGGGATAATCTGCAAAGAAAATCTAAATTAGTCCGTTTCAAAGTCAATAAATTACAAACTAATTACTTTAATTAACTGTATTTTATCTCTTCGTCTATTATCTCTTCATCTATTATCTATTATCTCTTCATCTATTTTCTTTCAGTCTAAAATTCTATCTTTGCACAAAATAATTCAAAATATGATTAAAATCGGCAACATAGAACTTCCTGATTTTCCTTTACTTCTCGCTCCAATGGAAGATGTAAGCGATCCGCCTTTTCGCAGATTGTGCAAACAACATGGTGCCGATTTGATGTATTCTGAATTCATTTCTTCTGAAGGATTAATTCGCGACGCTATAAAAAGCCGAATGAAACTTGATATTTTCGATTACGAACGCCCCGTTGGAATCCAGATTTTTGGTGGCGATGAAGAAGCAATGGCGATGTCTTCCAAAATTGTAACCACCGTAAATCCAGATATAATTGATATTAATTTTGGTTGTCCCGTAAAGAAAGTCGTTTGCAAAGGCGCTGGTGCTGGAGTTTTAAAAGATGTCGATTTGATGATTCGCTTGACACAAGCCGTTATCGATAGTACCAATCTTCCCGTAACCGTAAAAACGCGTTTGGGTTGGGACGATAATTCCATTAATATTGATGAGGTTGCGGAGCGTTTACAAGACATTGGCGTAGCAGCTTTGAGTATTCATGCCCGGACTCGCGCTCAAATGTATAAAGGACAAGCCGATTGGTCGCATATTGCTCGTGTGAAAAATAATCCAAGAATCACCATGCCCATTTTCGGAAACGGCGATGTCGATACTCCCGAAAAAGCATTAAAATATAAAAACGAATATGGCATCGACGGAATCATGATTGGTCGTGCCGCTATTGGATATCCTTGGATTTTCAATGAAATTAAACATTACTTCAAAACCGGAGAACATTTAGAAAAACCTTCCGTTGTTAATAGGGTAGAAGCCGTTCGAAATCATCTAACTTGGGCAATGGAATGGAAAGGCGAACGATTGGGAATTGTGGAAACACGTCCTCATTATTCTAACTATTTCAAAGGAATTCAATCCTTTAAAGAACATCGGCAAAAACTAGTTACTCTAAGTACTCCCGAAGAATTATTTGCCGCTTTAAATGAAATTGAAGATGCTTATGCAGATTATCAAGTTGTGTAAAACTACAATCACAAACCAGACAGGTTTTAAAAACCTGTCTGGTTTTTCAAATATTATTCCAATAATTTCTTACTCACGCGACTACTCGCAATCAACGAAGCGATAAATCCTAATGAAACAATCGTGGTCAATACAATTAGTACATTTTTAAATAAGAACGCCACAGGATATGCAAGAGAAGGCGTAATCATAATTACTTCAAATTGCTGCTGAATTAAAACAATTATGATTCCTAAAACAAGCCCCAAAACGCCTCCCAAAACACTTAGTAAAGTTCCCTGAAGCAAGAATATTTTTCTTAAATCTTTTACTTCTGTCCCAAGATTGTAAAGCGTTTTTAGATTTCCACGTTTATCTAAAATCATCATGATAATAGCACCCGCAAGCGTGAATAATGTTAGAATTATTACGAGTGTAAACAATAAATAAATAGCGGTATTTTCGGTGTTCAACATTTTATACAAGGCATCATTTAGTTGCGCCCTATTTTTAATGGTGATTTTGTTATTAAAAATAGTTTGCAGTTGCTCCTTAACTCTATTTTCGTCTGCATTGGGTTTTAGTTTTAGTTCCAAAGTAGTAATTTGATTGGGCTGAAAACCAAGTAATTCTCGCGCCACTTCAATATCTGAAAATACATATTTAGAATCCAAATCTTCGCTAACGGCGTAAATACCAACAGGAATTAATCCGATTTTAGTAAAGGCATCATCTGGGTTTTCAATATTTCCCTTTCCTGGTTTTGGTGCAAATACTTCAAAAGCATTATTGAAATCAAATATTCCTAAAGATAATTTTTGTGAAATTCCATAGCCTACAACAACTTGCGATGTTTTTGGACTTAGCCATTGTCCGTTAAAAAGCCCTTTTTTAATATTGCTGACCTTTAAAAAAGAAGCGTCAACACCTTTCAAATAGGTAAATTGTTCTTTTCCATCAAACATAAAAAGCACTCGTTCCTCAATGATTTTACTAAATGAGGCAACACCATCAATAGCCTTGATTTCTTTTTCTTGTTGCGATGAAATAGTATAAGATTTTCCTAAAGTACTACTAATTTTTAAGTCGGGGTCAAAGTCATTGCTGAACGACAAACTAAAATTTACTAAGCCACTAAAAATGGATAAAACCACAAACAAAACCATCGAACTAACTACAATTCCAAGAGAAGCAATACCATTAATAATGTTAATTGCATTGTTTTTATTGGCACTTTTCAGGTAGCGTTTGGCTATGTAAAAAGGGAAGTTCAAATTATGTTGTTCTTCGTTTTTCTAAAAGCTCGCGGTTTTCAATTGGATTTTCTTTTGATGCTAAGGCATTGTCAATCTTCTCAATATAATCCAAAGAATCGTCGATAAAGAAAGTCAAATTTGGCACTTTACGCAATTGGAGTTTTACTCTTTGAGACAAATCGTGTTTGATTAATTTGGTATTTGATCGAATTGCCACCAATGTTTCTGCTGCTTTTTCTTGGGGAAAAATACTTAGATGCACCGTTGCAACTGATAAATCTGTTGTTACAATTACTTTGGAAACGGAAATAATTAAATTAGAAATTCCATTTTTTCGTATTTCACCTTGCAAAATATCTACCAAGTCTTTTTGGATTACACCACCTATTTTTTTCTGTCTATTTGTTTCCATACTGCAAAAATACAATTTTTTTGAGTTCTAGCGTTTCAAAGTCGCAATGCGGTACATTTTTTTATCTTTGTTTGGTAATAAAAGCACTAATTTTACTATTTATTTTTGAAAAAATAAAAATCAATTAACCGAATCAACTATAAAATGAGAAAAATAGAACATATTGGA
Source organism: Bacteroidota bacterium (assembly GCA_947466955.1). Classification (GTDB taxonomy): domain Bacteria; phylum Bacteroidota; class Bacteroidia; order Flavobacteriales; family Flavobacteriaceae; genus Flavobacterium. The sequence continues at coordinate 1,724 of CANIFM010000087.1, read as the reverse complement.
ATTGCTGTAAAAAGTCTTGAAGTTTCAAATTTAGTGTTTGAGAAGCTTTTTGGCGCCCCAGCCTATAAATCAGAAGAAGTCGCTAGTGAAGGTGTAAACACTTCCTTTTTTATGAACGGCCCGAACAAAATCGAGCTTTTAGAAGCTACAAATCCGGAAAGTCCTATTGCGAAATTCATTGAAAAAAAGGGAGAAGGAATTCATCACATCGCTTTTGATGTTGAAGATATCGTTTCAGAAATTGCACGATTAAAAGCAGAAGGATTTATCGTTTTGAATGAAGTTCCTAAAAAAGGCGCCGACAATAAATTAGTTGCTTTTTTGCATCCAAAAAGTACTAATGGAGTTTTGATTGAGCTTTGTCAGGAGATTAAATGATTAGATTTATAGTATGAATGAGTAAATTATATTTAAGTTTATTTCTAGAGAGAGAGGATGAATAAAATTTTTGAAGGAATTCATTTTGATCATTAATACTAATAGTAAGTCAAAAAAATATTAAAAGTAAGGTAAATCGTAGATAATACAAAATCTCAAATATTCGAAAATTTGCACTGCTTTTTATGCTTTGTTAAGTACACCGCTTTAATTTATTACTATACATCACCACAACAATTAACGGTAATTTAAATTTATATTTATGTTTAATATTAATAAAACATACAAAAAACTTTTAATTTTAATAATGATTTTTTAATAACGAGACCTGAAAACATACTTTTAATAAATATTGTATAACTGTATAGTTTTTATATAATCATCATAATTTTTTTTCATTGTTGGGTTAGTTATATTTGAATTCCAAATTTCATCAATGAATTAATGAAAAATACTACGCCTTTTTTGTGTTTAATATTATTTATAGTAGGTTATTCTAATAATACTGGAATACACGCTGCAAATTTACCACCTGCACTAGCATTAAATTATACCTTTACCAATCCAACGTGTCCAGGACTCAACAATGGCGCAATCAATGCTACCGTTACTGGTGGAAGTTTGCCTTATTCCAATTTTTCATTATCAAATGGAACAAGTATTGTTACAAGTGCAACGGGAACATTTCCAAATTTAGCACCCGGAACCTACACGTTATCTATATCTGATGCATTTTCAACTGCCTCACGTTCCAATATTATTATTATTGCACCAAGTGATTTGATAATTAGTTTGCCAACAACTATTTGTGCGGGAATACCAACTACATTGTCCGTTAGTGGAAGCACATCGGGTTATTTATGGTCTGCGAATCCGTCTGATTCTTCGTTAACCTCTACCAATAATACAAGTACAGCACCAACTGTAACCCCAAGTATAACAACAACGTACACCGTTACGTCAACTAGTAATTCACCATCAGCAAATATGGTGACAAATGGAGATTTCTCGCAAGGGAATTTAGGTTTTACTTCGGATTATCAATACATAGCCAATGCGGGTACTTCTGGAGTTCAACGTGCGTATGGAGTGGTTACTGCTGCTACTTCTTGGTTTCAATTTTTTCCAAGTTGCAATATAGAACACACTACGGGAACTGGGAAAATGATGGTTATTGATGGCTCAACAATTAATGCGGGAACGGATAAAATTTGGGGACAAACTATAACTGTTCAACCCAATCAAACATACGCTTTTTCCTATTGGGTACAAACTGTTGCTTTACCAAATCAAGCCAATATTGAGGTGAAAATAAATGGAGTTGTTCTCGGAACTGATTTAGCACC
>CANIFM010000086.1 GCA_947466955.1 Bacteroidota bacterium | reverse complement strand
GGGTTGATTATTGCAGAAATAGAATTGCAATCGGAAATAGATTCTTTTGAGAAACCAACTTGGCTAGGGGCTGAAGTTACAAACGACGAGCGGTATTACAATTCTTTTTTGAGTAAAAATCCTTTTAAAAACTGGAGAGAAGTTTAAATTATTCTTCAATTATTTCAATCTTTACTATTGTAGCGCCACTATTTTTATTGGACACAATTTCCATAAATGCTCGTTTTGTTATGTCTATTTCTCGTCCTCTAGAAAACGGTCCGCGATCAATAACCTCAACATTTACAGATTTTCCATTTTCTTCGTTCGTAATTTTTAACTTAGTCCCAAAAGGTAATTTTCGATGAGCTGCGGTATATTTATTATTATCAAATCGAACGCCACTTGATGTTCTTTTTCCATTGAATTTATTGGCATAATAGGAAGCATGTGCCTTTGTTTTAAATGCTTTTAACTTTAAGACTGGCTTTGGTTTTATTGTATCTACAGTTACAATTTTAGTTTTAGAAGTGTCTAAAACCATTTTGTTTTTAACTGATTTATTTGTTTTTTGAGCATAAATAGTTCCTCCTAATGTTAAAAAAAGGAATGGAAATAAGAAAATAATTTTTTTTAATTTATGTTGAAACATAATTAATTAATTTTAATAGTTTTCAATTTACATTGAGAGTATAAATAAATTAAAGCCCATGATTTGGGCTTTAATTTTAATTTTAGAACCATAAATTCCAAGGAATTCTACTTAATATTAATAGCAAACCAAGGCTGTAATATATTGAAAATGATTTGAATTTTGATTCGCTAGTTGTTAATTTTTTATGTTTTACCCAGCCAATTGTAATCAATGTAATTGCAATTAAATTGATTAATGGATGTTCTAATGAAGTCAATCGTAATGCTTTGTCCGACATTTGTCCAAGGCTTGAAAAACCTAGTGGTGATACAAAATATAAAATCAAACCAACCAATAATTGCATGTGTGTTCCAATTAATCCTAATATCGCAATTTTTCTGTCTTTTGGTGTAAATTCTTTTTTTGAAATCATTCCAACAAGGGAATTAACAACTGCAATTACAAGTAATAAAAGAGCTAAATAAGCCCATCCGGAGTGAAATTTTTGTAGAAAAGGGTAAAAATCCATATTGTTTTGATTGTTTAATTTTAACAAATATAAAGAAAAAAGTATATAAAATCAAAAGTGCGATAAACCAATTTTATATACGATTAATTATTATTTGAGATAATGACGTAATAAAAATTCCGTTGAACTGTCGTGTTTATTCAAAGATTTCGAGTTAATTTCCTCTAAAATAGAAGTCGCTAATTGCTTGCCTAATTCAACTCCCCATTGGTCATAACTGAAAATATTCCAAATTATACCTTGAACAAAAATTTTGTGTTCATACATCGCAACCATTGAACCTAAAGTTTCTGGTGTTAAACTATTTATTAATATAGTATTCGTCGGTTTATTGCCTTCAAAAACCTTAAATGGCGCCAAGTAATCTGCCTTTTCAGAAGATAATCCTTGTTTTTCAAATTCATTTAGAACTTGTTCTTCGGTTTTTCCGTTCAATAACGCTTCTGTTTGCGCAAAGAAATTAGACATCAATTTATCGTGATGGTCTTTATTTCCATATAAAGAATTTACAAATCCAATGAAATCGGTAGGAATTAATTTTGTTCCTTGGTGAATCAATTGAAAGAATGCGTGTTGCGAATTCGTGCCAGGTTCTCCCCAAATAATAGTTCCCGTTTGATAATTCACAGGTTTTCCGTCACGACCAATACTTTTTCCATTGCTTTCCATAATTCCTTGTTGCAAGTATGGCGCTAATTTTTGTAAATATTGAGTATATGGAATCAACGCTTCACTTTCGGCACCAAAGAAATTGTTGTACCAAATGCTTAATAATGCCAAAACCACAGGGATGTTTTTATCGAAAGCAGCTGTTTTGAAATGTTCGTCCATTTCATTTGCGCCTTTCAATACTTTATCAAAATTATCAAAACCCACAGCTAAACTGATTGGTAAACCAACTGCGCTCCATAAAGAAAATCTTCCTCCAACCCAGTCCCACATTGGGAAAACATTATCGGCATCAATTCCAAATGCGGTTACATTTTTTATATTTGTAGAAACAGCAACAAAGTGTTTTGCCACATCTTCTTGTTTTGCTGATTTCAAAAACCAAGTTCGAATGGTTTCTGAATTTGTCAAAGTTTCCTGAGTTGTAAATGTTTTAGAAACAATAACAAATAAGGTTGTTTCTGGATTTAATTTTTTGATGATTTCATTCACGTGATCTCCATCGACATTGGAAACAAAATGCACATTCAGATGATTTTTATAAAATTGCAATCCTTCTACAACCATCGCTGGTCCTAAATCCGAACCGCCAATTCCAATATTTACAACATCGGTGAACGCCTTACCAGTAAAACCTGTTCTATCGCCATTTACTATTTCAGTGGTAAACGCTTTAATTTTGCTTTTTACCTCATAAATTTCTGGGATAATATTTTGTCCATCAACTTTTACAGAAGCCTGTTTTGGTGCCCGTAAAGCAGTATGAAGCACCGCTCTGTTTTCTGTTTTGTTGATGATTTCGCCATCAAAATAACCTGAAATCGCCTCTTTTAAATGTACTTCGTTGGCTAATTTCACTAATAAATCCATCGTTTCTTGATTGATTCTGTTTTTAGAATAATCAATCAAAAAGTCATTCCATTTTATATGAAACTTTGTCGCTCTTGAAGCATCTTCTTGGAACATTTCTTTCATTGAAACGTTTTTCATCGTTTCAAAATGATTCTGAATTTCGTTCCAAGCAGTAGTTGAAGTTGGGTTTGTGTTTTGTAAAGCCATTATTATGAGGATTCTTTGTGTTTCGTATTATTTTAATTGCAAATTTACGAATAATGTTTGTAAAGTAATTATTAAGATTTTTCTAGGAATTTTATTTCAAAAAGCGCACATTATTTCTTGAATTGCAAATTCGCCACCCGATCTAATTCTTTTTTCAAAGGAATCATTTGTGTCATAAATCGAGGTAAATTCTTTTTATTCATAGGTTCTGAATTGGGCAATTTTAATCCTAAAGCATCAACTTGAACTCCATTTTTCCAAAATCGATAACACACATGAGGTCCTGTTGCGAGTCCAGTACTTCCTACTTTTCCTATAATATCTCCTTGGTTTACATGCTGTCCACGTCGCGCAATAATTTTCGACATGTGTAAATATTGAGTAGAATAGGTGCCATTGTGTTTCACTTTCACGAAATTTCCGTTTCCTGCCGTAAAGCCAGTTTGTTCCACAACTCCAGAAGCAGTTGTCATAATTGGTGTTCCTTGTGGTGCGGCATAATCGGTTCCTTTGTGTGCTTTCCAAATTTGTTGCACGGGATGAAATCTGTTTTTTGCAAAACGAGATGTTATATTTACAAATTTTAGTGGTGCTTTTAAAAACAGATTTTTGAGTGCTTTTCCTTCCTCATCGTAAAAATCTAATCTCTGAGAGTTTTCATTTTGCGCAAATGGAAAAGCATAAATAATTTTTCCTTTGTATTCAAAAAAGGCACATTTTAGACTGTCAACGCCGTCATATACAGAATCATTTATGTAGCGTTCTGTGAAAGTGATTGCAAATTTATCTCCTTTTTGCAATTTAAAAAAGTCAATTGACCACGCGTATATTTTTGAAATTGAAGTTGCCAATGCGCCTTCAACTCCCTTTTTTTCTAATGTTTCTGATAAAGATCCGTCTAATTCTCCAGCGATAGTTCTCCGTCTGATTGTTACAGGTTTGATGTGTTTATAAACCGTAATAGAATCTTTCAAATCAATTACATAATAGCTCAATCGATCGGGTTGATAAATAAAAGCGCGCATTTTTTTTGATTTTCCTTTCGACCTAAGTATCGTATAAGGTTTGTCAATTCGCATCATTCGAACATCAAAAGTATCTTTGACTTTTTCTACAATATCAAATACTTTTTTGTCTCCAATATTTTGTGTTGCAAGAATACTTCCAAAGGTGTCGCCATCTTGAATGGTATCTTGAATCACATCAAAGTTATTGAGTGTAAATCCAAATGCAACAACAATCGGCACTTTTTTAACAGGCTTTTCTTTGTCAGATTTATTGCAAGAAACAAGAGATAGAATGAGGATTATTATAATTGAAATTCTTTTCAAACTGCTATTTTTTTGTTTTTAACTATTTTTCTTCGCCCCAATTTTTTAATTCTTCTTCGCTCCATAATTCGGGGAAAAATATTCTTCTTTGGTATTTCGGATGCATGTATTTTTTCCAATCGCTTCCGCCAGTAGCTTCTCCATCGCCTTTTCCACTGCCTTCAATATATTTTCGTGCTGCATTCAAATGTCCCATTACCCAAGTAATATTCACCGTGTGGTCATAATGTCGCATTGCTTTTATTAATTCAGTATTTTTTTGGTCTTTTTCAGGCAATTGTTTGAATTTTTGCCAAAGATTTATAGTGTTGTATTCCTCCATATGACGCAAAAATAAGGGTTTATATTTGCGTTCAAACTCCAAAATTAAATATGATTTTTCACCCGTGGCATGGTCTTTTCCGCCTGCTTGCCAATACAAATGTTCCAAAGCATGTTCGTAAGGTGTATTTCTGTCAATTGTAGCCCTGAAACGATAATCAATTAAATTAATTAAGTCGGTAGATGCGAATTCTATCAAGCGATATTGCGCACTTTGAAATCCACTCGCTGGCGTCAAAGTATTTCGAAATTTCATGTATTGTTCCACTTCCATTCCGTCTCCCATAATGTCAAAAGAAGTCGTTAGCATATCAAAATAGCGACTAACTCTCATGATTCTTTCTGTAAAAAAGGCAGTTTCCAAATTTTCGTTATGTGAAATTTGTTCTATTTCCCATAAAATCATTTTGAACAGTAATTCGTTGACTTGATGGTACATGATAAAAACCATTTCGTCAGGCAAAGTTGTTCTTTGCGTTTGAAGGTTTAGAAGTGCATCTGTTTGGATATAATCCCAATAAGTAATTGGTTTTGACCAAAGCAATCCTTCTAAATGTGTTTCTATTTTTTGATTTATTCCTTGGAATTTTTCATCTAATTTATGTAGAATTCCTTCTGATATATTTGGGTTTGTCATGTTTAATTTACTTTAATTGTGAAAGAATTTTTCAATCCTTTAAAGCCATCAAGATCCGCTTTTATGGATCCAATGGCAAGTTCTGCTTTTATTCTTATTGGTAATTTATTGTTATCGTCTGAAATCCAAACCGTAAGACTTTCTTGCTCTTTAAAAACTCGCCCAGATTGAACTAAAGGGCGAAACACCATTGTGGGGATTTTTCCAAATTTAGTATCAATGTCTTCTCTGCCAATGAACTTTAACTTAAATTTTGTGGTTTCACCATCAAAAAACATGTCAATTGCTATGGATTCACCGACCTTCAATTTGTCAACATTTGGATGATTTCTCAAATAATAAAAGGCAGAAACTATATCTTGAGTATTGTTTGGAATAGCAAGTGTTTTTTCTGTATTACTTTCATAATCTTTTAATAAAATATGGTCTGTCGCTTGATTAAAAAATCCTTCTTGGTTTTTGGTATAACCACCTTCGTCTATTTTTCTGACAAATTGATATGGATTTCCTGTAGTTTTATCAAAATAGCTTTCATATAAATCATCCACTTTGAAAAAGAATCTTGACATTCCTGTGGTATATCCTTTTCCAATTACATGAAAAACTTTTTTATTATTTCGAACGGCTTCTTGAACTTCTAAAGTAGCATATCCAGCATTAATTACACCGTAATGAACTCTGAATTTAAACCATTCACCAGTGTCAAATGCATCTTCCTTTTGAGTGTCAAAACTTGCAAGTAGAATAAATAATAAGAAAATAATTCCTTTTTTCATGGTTTTATTAATTGATTTAAAGAGTAAATACAATTTTCGTTCCAAATGTATTAAAACAAAAAAACCCAATCAAATAATGACTGAGTTTTTATGCTATTAACCAACCAAAAAACTATAAATTATGAAAATTTATACAAAAATCAGGAAACCACTCCTGCTTTCTGAGTACAAAGATATTTAATTCGTTGAATTATATTTAGCAAAAAATGAACTTTAACATTTATTTTGCAAAGATAACTCCTTTTTGGTGGTTAAAATTGTGATTTATTTATGATTTGGAGCTAATTTACAATGTTCCTCTCAAAGATTGTTCTCTTTCGATAGATTCGAAAAGCGCTTTGAAGTTTCCTGCCCCAAATCCTTTTGCTCCCATTCTTTGAATGATTTCAAAAAATAATGTTGGTCGGTCTTGAACTGGTTTCGTAAAAATTTGTAATAAATACCCATCTTCATCGGCGTCAACCATTATGGCTAATTTTTCGATAGCATCCAAATCCTCTTTCATCATATCCATATGAACGCCCAATCTTTCTGGAATTGCTTGATAATAAGCATGCGGTGGTGCAGATAAAAATTCAATACCTCGTGCTTTTAATTGTGTTACAGTTCCAATAATATCATCTGTAGCAATGGCAATGTGTTGTACTCCAGGCCCACCATAGAAATCCAGGTATTCCTCTATTTGAGAACGTTTTTTTCCTTCGGCTGGTTCGTTAATTGGAAATTTAATTCGTCCGTTACCATTTGACATAACTTTACTCATCAAAGCGGAATATTCAGTGTGAATTTGTTTGTCATCAAATGACAAGAAATTTACAAATCCCATTACATCTTCGTAGAATTTTACCCACGTATTCATTTCGTTCCAACCTACATTTCCAACCATGTGATCGATATATTTCAATCCAACAGGTTCTGGATTGTAATCCGATTTCCATTCTTTATAACCGGGTAAGAAAATTCCAGAGTAATTTTTTCGTTCTACAAAAATGTGAACGGTTTCTCCGTACGTATAGATTCCTGAACGTATTACTTCGCCAAATTCATCTTTTTCAACAGTTGGTTCCATAAATGAACGACCGCCTCTTTTTATGGTTTCTTCATAGGCATTTGTAGCATCTTCGACCCAAAGAGCAACTACTTTTACACCATCACCGTGTTTTCTTAGATGATCATTTATTGGTGAATTTTCGTTTAATGGTGTGGTTAGAACCAATCTGATTTTGTCTTGTTTTAGCACATAAGACGTTCTGTCACGAACTCCAGTTTCCAATCCAGCATACGCCAATGATTGGTATCCGAAAGCTGTTTTATAATAATGTGCGGATTGTTTTGCATTTCCTACATAGAATTCTACATAGTCGGTTCCTAACAATGGAAGGAAATCTTGAGCTCCTTCAAATATTTTTTCTAAACCGTATTCTACTGATTTTACTTCTTTTGCCATAATAAGCCCCCTAGCCCCCGAAGGGGGAATTCCTATTAGGGGTAAATAGGATTTTAGTATTTATATTTAAAGTTTTATTTATGAGTGTGAGAAGCCATAATCCTCTATCTTTCTGAGACTTACGGGGTATCTACCCACGATTTGTAATACTGACCATCATCGATTCCCATTGCAGCTTCTGTGACCATTAATGGGCGAAATGTGTCCACCATTACTGCCAATTCTTCGGTTACGGTTTGTCCAATGCTTCGTTCCATTGCGCCAGGTGCGGGGCCGTGTGGAATTCCTTTTGGGTGCAAAGTGATATGTCCTTGCTCGATATTGTTGCGGCTCATAAAATCGCCAGCTACATAATATAAAACTTCGTCGCTGTCAATATTGCTGTGATTGTAGGGTGCTGGGATTGATTTTGGATGATAGTCATACAATCTTGGCACGAATGAACACACTACAAAAGTTGCAGTTTCAAAGGTTTGATGCACTGGTGGCGGCTGATGAACTCGTCCAGTAATGGGTTCAAAATTGTGAATACTGAAACCGTAAGGAAAATTATATCCGTCCCAACCCACGACATCAAAAGGATGAGTTGCATAAACCATTTCGTGAATCATGCCTTCTTTTTTGACTTTGATTAGGAAATCGCCTTTTTCGTCGAAAGTTTCGATTTCATTTGGCAATATAAAATCGCGTTCGCAAAATGGGGAATGTTCTAAATGTTGACCAGATTCATTTTTGTATCGCTTTGGCGTATAAAATGGCGCGAAAGATTCGACATAAAACAATCTATTTTCTGAAGTTTCAAAATCTATTTGATAGATAATCCCACGTGGAATGATGAGATAATCGCCGTATTCAAAAGGAATATTTCCTAACATCGTGCGCAATTTTCCCTTTCCTTTGTGGATGAAAATCATTTCATCGGCATCGGCATTTTTATAGAAATAGCTGCGCAATGATTTTTTTGGTGCTGCTAATCCAATGGTGCAATCTTTGTTGACAAGCATTGGTTTTCGACTGTCTAAAAAATCGTCTTCTGGTTGCAAATCAAATCCTTTTAAAAGTAATGATTTTATGTTTTTGCCAATGGCAATTTTTGGTTCAACCGAATATGATTTTAGAATTTCTTTGACCTGTGTTGGTCTGTGAACATGATAAGATAATGACGAATGCCCGTTGAAACCTTCTGTTCCGAAAAGTTGTTCGTAATAAAAACCGCCTTTTGGGTTTTCAAATTGTATGTGACGCTTTTGGGGAAATTTTCCGAGTTTATGATATATTGGCATCTTTATTTGTTTAAAATTTAAGAATTAAAGTTTTGTAAAACTTCGCATTATTATTTAATCAAAAGATATGAATCATTCTGGGTTTCTCTTGATGAGAAATTGAAGGTAATCTAATAAACCGTTCCAAGTTGTTTTCATGTAACAAATATCGGAAAAATTTAATTTTAAGCAGTGTTTATTGCGAAATATTTATAAAAAAGAAAAGGCATTAAAGAATATCTCTTTAATGCCTTATTATATTTGATTTAAATTTTATTTATCGGGGTTGTTCAGTTTGCTATTTTTCTTGCTATAAACAAAATAGATAACAATCCCAATTGCCATCCAAGCAAAAAGACGAAGCCAGTTTGTCCAACCTAAACCTACCATCATTAATAAACAAGCAAGAATTCCTAAAATTGGAATAAACGGCACCCAAGGGGTTCTAAATTCTCGTTTAAGCTCAGGATTCGTTTTTCTTAAAACAATTACTGCAACACAAACTAAAACAAAAGCAAATAAAGTTCCAATACTTGTCATATCTCCAACAATATCTCCAGGAACAAAAGCAGCGAACATACCTACAATTAATAAAATAGCAATATTTGCTTTATACGGAGTTTTATATTTTGAATGTAAATCACTAAAAAAGTTTGGCAACAAACCATCTTTTCCCATAGCATAAAACACACGCGATTGACCTAATAACATAACTAATATTACAGATGAAAAACCCGCAAGAATAGCTATGGTAACAAAATCAGCTAGCCATTTAAACCCTGGCATGTGGGCATTTATTGCAAATGCAACTGAAGCTTCTTTACCTCCTGTTCTAAAATCTTCTACAGAGGCTACACCAGTTAGCACATGTCCAAATAATATATATAAAACAGTACAAACCGCCAATGAGCCTAAAATTCCAATAGGCATATTCCTTTTAGGATTCTTGGTTTCTTGCGCTGCAGTACTTACCGCATCAAATCCAATGAATGCAAAAAATACAGTTCCAGCAGCCCCAACAATTCCCCAGAATCCACCAAAATTATGGTTAACACCATGTTCATCGGTAAAAATTGAACTTGGTGGGATATATGGTGTATGGTTAACAGGATTAATAAAATGCCATCCGATAACAATTATCAAAATAACAATAACCACTTTTACTATAACTATAATTCCATTTACAAAAGCAGATTCTTGAATTCCTTTGATAAGCAATAAACTTATTATTCCTACGATGAATAAAGCAGGTAAATTAATTATTCCATTAGAAACTACGCCTGTAACCGGATCTGTAATATGTTGAAATGGAGAATGACATAAGGAATAAGGAATAGGACTTAAATGAAGTACGTTAACTAATAAATTATTAAGATATTCACTCCAAGCAATTCCTACAGTTGCTGCTCCTACGGCATATTCCAAGATTAAATCCCACCCAATAATCCAAGCTAATAGTTCGCCCATTGTGGCATAAGTATAGGTATAAGCACTTCCGGAAATTGGAATCGAGGAAGATAACTCAGCATAACACAATCCTGCTAATGCACAACCAACAGCTGCAAGAATAAATGCAATTGTCACGGATGGACCAGCGTTTTGAGATGCTGCCATTGCAGTTCTAACAAATAATCCAGCGCCAATAATTGCACCGATTCCTAGGGCTATAAGCGACCAAGCGGTTAATGTTCTTTTTAATCCTTTTTCAGATTCTGAGGCTTCACTTAATAATTGTGCAAGCGGTTTTTTCTTCCAAATTGACATAATTAACTATTTTAATTTTTAGAATTTCAAATATATAGAATTTTCTACAACATCAAACATTTAAATTGATTCTCCAATGATTTATTATTAAAACCAAAAACCAATTGTGAATAAAGTATAGCCTTTACTTAATTCTGGAGACCATGTATATTTTACTTCCACAGGTCCAACAATTGTTTCTAAGCCATATCCAACGGCATATCCCGAATAATTAGGTTTAGAAATCCATTCAGTATTTTCAAATAATTCGTCATTAATTTGAGCATAATTCCCTGAAAAATTTATATGATTTTTTTTATAAAATTCGTAATCCAATGTAAATGAAGTCTTGATAAAACTGTTTCCCGCAATACTAATAAAGTCGTAACCATAAAACTGCTTGATATTATTTGTAGGATTAAACCCATAACCGCCTAAAACAAAATCGAAAAATGGAACACTTCCTTTGCCTATTTTAACGCCAGCCTCATTTTGAAACTTGATAGTTGCTTTTTTATAAAATGTTTTTACAACTCCGAAATCACTTTTCACGATTGAAAAAGGCTGAAATTGATTGGTGAAATCTGTTGAGTGTAAATAGGTTTGAAAATCACTTGAAAATGCCCATCCTCTTTTTGGAAAATATTTATTATCAAATGAGTCGTATTTTAACGAACCAAATCCACTCCAATAATTACTGTT
>CANIFM010000085.1 GCA_947466955.1 Bacteroidota bacterium | reverse complement strand
GCGTTCCATCCAATCGTCAAACATCGAAAACTCATCTACAATTTCGTCTTGTATCGCTTTTATTTTCATTCTTCTGCTTTAAATAATGAGTTTACTATTTCAACCACTTTTTGAATTTCCATTGGTGGAAATCCGTGGTCAAAGTTTGTCGTTTCAAATGTTTTTCCCTTAAAAGTGATTTTCAAACCTGCAATTGCTGCACCGTCATAAAATCTTTTTTCTGTTGGTGCTTTTAAATTTGGCAAACCCTCCAAATCAACTTTATTAAATTCAGAAATTAATGCATTCCAATCGGCATCTGAAATTTTTTGAACAATTGGAATTTTTACTCCATTTCTATCATTAGTTGAAGAAATAGTACGGTTTTGAACAATCAATTTTTGATAAAAACCTCTAGTATTTGCTTCATATTGAATTACCAAAGTTTCATACTTTTCGTTAATTGACGCTACTGCAACTTTCTTACTATTACAACTCGTGCAAACAAACAATAATGTTGCTAAAAGGGTGATTATTCTCATATATACTGTTTTTATGATAACATTAATTGCGCTCTTTTCACGCTTTCTACAAAGATATCAATTTCTTCTTTAGTATTATAAAACGCAAAGGAAGCCCTAATTGTACCCGGAATATTGAAAAAATTCATAATGGGTTGCGCGCAATGATGCCCCGTACGAACTGCAATTCCTAATTTATCAATTATTGTTCCAATATCATACGGATGAATTCCTTCGATATTAAAGGAAATTACAGACGTTTTATCTTTGGCAGTGCCATAAATTTTCAATCCTTCAATTTCTAACAAGCGTTTGGTTCCATAAGCTAACAATTCTTTTTCTTGAATTTGGATGTTTTCAAAACCAATTTCATTCATATAATCAACTGCGGCTCCAAGGGCAATTCCTCCAGCAATATTAGGGGTTCCAGCTTCAAATTTATGAGGCAATTCGGCGTACGTAGTTTTCTCAAAAGTTACTTCTTTAATCATTTCACCGCCACCTTGATAAGGCGGTAATTTGTTCAACCACGCTTCTTTTCCATATAAAATTCCAGTTCCTGTTGGTCCGCACATTTTGTGTCCTGAAAAAACATAAAAATCACAATCTAATTCTTGTACATTTGGTTTCAAATGCGGAACAGCTTGTGCGCCATCAATCAAAATTGCAGCTCCAAATTGATGCGCTTTATCAATCATATATTGAATAGGATTTACCGTTCCCAATGCATTCGAAATATGGTTTACAGTTACAATTTTGGTTTTATCGGTTACTAATTTATCAAATTCTGAAAGTATCAATTCGCCATTTTCATCCATTGGAATCACACGCAAAATAGCACCTGTTTTTTCGCACAACATTTGCCAAGGCACAATATTAGAATGGTGTTCCAATGCCGAAACTAAAACTTCATCACCCGCTTTTAATATCGACGCAAAACCATTGGCAACCAAGTTAATTCCGTGTGTTGTTCCAGAAGTAAAAAGCACTTCGTGAGCAAATTTTGCATTAATATGTTGTTGGATTTTCCCTCTTGAAGCCTCGTAAGCATCTGTAGCCAATTGACTTAACGTATGAACGCCACGGTGAATATTGGCATTAATTTCCTGATAATATTTTGAAATAGCATCAATAACAACCTGCGGTTTTTGCGAAGTAGCGCCATTATCAAAATAAACTAATGGTTTCCCATTTACCTTTTGAGAAAGAATAGGGAAATCGGCTCTGATTTTTTGAAGGTCTAACATTTCTTTATTTAGAATTTTTCTAAATACAAAAGTAGTAAAACTTCTATAGTTTTTTGCGAAACAGCTGTTAATAATTAAGCAAAATAATCATTTACGGGTTGAAACAATTTTATGGATTATGATTTTATAGATTCATCAAATATTTGAAATTTAATTTGGAGCGAATTGTCTTTCTTTTTCAGGAGATGCAATTCCTGCTGTCCGCTATAGTCTTGCTCCGTTCCTCCGCAAGAGCTACCGCTTCCATCAGGGCTAAAATTTTTTTTATTTGATTTTTTGTTAATTCGGTTATTCGGGAGTAAGAAAAGTTGACACCTGACAGGTTTTGTCAACACAACAAAGGAATGAACTCTCACTATAGTTTCCTAAATTAGGATTTTGCAACCTCTAAAGCCCATTTACCACGTTCCGAAGTGCATTAACGGGGTTCCGAACTACTTAAACGGGGTTCCGAACCACATTAACGGGGTCTTAAAGTGCATTAATGGGGTTATACAACTGGATAAACGGGGTCTCGAACTACTTAAACGGGGTTCCGAACCCCATTAACGGGGTCTTGAAGTGCATTAATGGGGTTACACAACGTGGTAAACGGGGTCTCGAACTACTTAAACGGGGTTCCGAACCCCATTAACGGGGTCTTGAAGTGCATTAATGGGGTTACACAACGTGGTAAACGGGGTCTCGAACCACTAAAATGGGGTTGTACAACGTGGTAAACGGGGTCTCGAACCACTTAAATGGGGTTATACAACGTGGTAAACGGGGTTCCGAACCACTAAAATGGGGTTATACAACGTGGTAAACGGGGTTTAGGACGTGATATACCACGTTATTGGGCTTCAAAATCTCGAAAATGAAACGAAAATAGAAGTTGGGATACTACAAAATAAAAAAACCACATTCTTTACTGAAAAGGAATGTGGTTTTTTGACTTAAATTTGAATTAACAATATTCGTTGAAAGCGTCTTGCAAGTTTTCGGCGATTAATTCTGCTGGGCGACCTTCGATGTGATGGCGCTCTAACATGTGCACCAATTCGCCGTTTTTGAACAAAGCCACGCTTGGCGATGAAGGTGGAAAAGGGAACATGTGTTTTCTTGCAGCGTCAACGGCATCTTTGTCCACGCCTGCAAAAACAGTTACTAAGTTGGTTGGTTTTTTAGCACCATCCAAACTCATTTTTACCCCTGGGCGTGCGTTTCTTGCAGCACAACCACACACAGAATTTACAACTACAAGCGTTGTTCCTTCCAGTTTTAATGCGTTTTCTACCGCTTCAGCACTGTGTAAATCTTGAAATCCAGCAGCTGTAAGTTCAGCTTGCATTGGAATTACCATTTCTTCTGGATACATAATTATTATGATTTTAGATTGTTGATTTCTGAGTTTAGATTATAAAATCTGACTGCAAAGTTACAAAGTTTCAATGCAACAAATAAATTTGAATTATAAAGTTTTGTTATAATGTGATAGCCGCTATTTAGATTTGAAAATTACTCTGAATAAAGCCTTTAAAAACAAGCGTTTTGGACATTTCAAAATCACTTGAATGTCTTCTTTTAGAGAAGTTTCCTCGTCTAAGAATTTGAAAATAAGTCTTGGATTGCCTTTTTTGAATAAGGCAGAAAAAATAGAAGCACCTAATTCGTTTTTGCGATGTAAAATATCCAATAATAACAAATCATAAAACCAAAATTTATTCATTCTATGAAATTGTCGGAAGTCGGATTGCGTTTCTAAAAAACGAACCAATTGCGTTGATTTTTTATCAGCATTTTTGAACGTATATCCCGTGCTTGCTTTTGTCCATCCTCCACCAGAGCCAATATTCAATAGTCGCACCGTATTATTTTTCCAAAAAGGAAAACACGTCATCGGAATGCTTCCCCGTTCTTTTTCGATGATTTTATAGTTTGTAATCCCTAATTTTTGAATGTAGTTTTCAATCTCTAATTCGTATTCTGCTATTTCTAAATGCTTATGTGAAAACAAGGTATATTCCAATAAAGCTTCTGTTTTGGAAGTTGGCAAAACATACATAAAACGCGTATTTCCTTTTTGTTCAACTGAAAAATCCATAAAAGTGGCTTGTTCAGCATTGAAAACTTCTTGTTCGGTTTTTATAAACCAACCAATGAAATGCTGTTGCAAAAGCGGATATTGAGTTTGATTTTCAACTTCATACGGATCGAGAATACTATTGAATAATTGGTCGCAAGTATAGGAATCAGTTTCTGTTTGAACCGTTATTTGATTTTCAGATTCTTCATAATCGACTACTTTTTGATTTACAAAAGTGATGTTTTCTTGTTTTGAAATGAAATCAAAAACAAAATTATAAAAGTCTAATCCTCGAATTTGTTTGTATTTGTAGGGATTTAAATTAATGTCAATTTTAAAATCTTGATTGGCAAACAAAGCCGAATTCCATTTTTTATGAATTATGGGTTCCCAATTTTCATTGTTTTCAGACCAAAAACACCAGGTTCTATCATTAGCTTTTTTAGAATTTTCATCCAATAATAAAATTGATTTATCAGAAAATTTTCCCGATTGCACCATTTTATATACCGTCATTAAAGCCGATAATCCTGCGCCTGCAAAAATATAATTGTAATGTTTCATTTCGTTGCATCAAATTTTCTCAAAAATAGTCAATTTAGATTTGATTCTTTACGTTCTCAAACAAATAGTAAGCAGTCTTCAAATCGTTTTGTATATTTGGGGGAATTATTTTAGAACAATGAGCAAATCACTCGGAGAAGTTAACCAATCGGTGTCAACGCAAAATAAAAAAACAGGATTTAGAAAAATTCTTGCTTTTTTTGGACCTGCCTATTTGATAAGTGTGGGGTATATGGATCCCGGAAATTGGGCAACCGACATTGCGGGCGGGAGTCAATTTGGATATGCTTTGCTTTGGGTTTTGTTGATGAGTAATTTGATGGCGTTGTTGTTGCAAAGTTTAAGCGCTCGTTTAGGAATCGTTACGCAGCGGGACTTGGCGCAAGCTTCTAGAGAAACGTATTCGCCTTTTGTGAATTATATTCTGTATTTTTTAGCCGAAATTGCTATTGCCGCTTGCGATTTAGCAGAGGTTTTAGGAATGGCAATTGGTATTAATTTATTATTTGATATTCCGTTAATTCAAGGGGTTTTAATTACCGTTTTAGACACTTTTTTATTGCTATTTCTCATCAATAAAGGCATCCGAAAAATGGAAGCTTTTGTAATTGTTTTGGTTGTAATAATTGGGATTTCATTTATTTTTGAAATGTTTTTTGCCCAGCCTGAAATGGGGAAAGTAATTTATGGATTAATTCCTTCGATGCCCAATTCTGCTGCATTATATATTGCAATCGGAATCATTGGCGCAACCGTAATGCCTCACAATTTATACTTGCATTCGTCCTTAGTTCAAACCCGAAAATTTGAAAGAACAACGGAGGGAATCAAGCAAGCTTTGAAATATAATTTTATAGATTCAACCATTGCATTGAACTTGGCTTTTTTTGTAAATGCCGCCATTTTAATATTAGCAGCAGCTACGTTTTATAAAAATGGAATGTACGAAGTTGCGGAAATTCAAGATGCATATCGTTTTTTAGAACCCTTATTAGGAAGTAAATATGCACCAATATTATTTGCAGTTGCATTGATTGCGGCGGGTCAAAGTTCCACAATTACGGGAACTTTAGCGGGTCAAATTGTGATGGAAGGCTACTTGAATTTACGAATTCAGCCATGGGTTCGTAGAATAATTACGCGATTAATTGCGATTGTTCCTGCCGTAATTGTAATCACTATTTTTGGTGAAGGAATTACAGGAAAATTATTGATTTTGAGTCAGGTGATTTTGAGTTTACAATTGGGTTTTGCTATTATTCCACTAATTCATTTTGTGAGTGATAAATCAAAAATGAAGGGATTTCACATCAGTAAAACTACTCAAATTGTTTCTTGGCTGGTTGCGATAGTTATAGTTTCATTGAATATAAAATTGGTTTTTGATGAAATTAATGGTTGGTTGACCTCGTCTGAAAATCCAACTTTATTGTGGCTCACGGTTGTTCCAATTGCATTTGGTTTCTTGATTTTGTTGCTTTATATCGTTTTTAGACCTTTGATTTCAAAAACTAAAATATCCATCGAAAATCATTCGCCTCACAACTTAAAATTGCAATTTTCTAAATCCGAAAATTATACAAGAAAAAATATAGCCGTAGCTGTTGATTTTTCAAGTGCCGATGAAGCCGCTTTGAACAATGCTTTTCAATTGGGTGGAACAGAAGCAAAATACACATTAATTCACGTGGTTGAAACTGTTGGCGCTATGATTTACGGCGAAAATATTGACGACCACGAAACATTAATTGACGAAAAATTATTGGAAGAATATAAGGAATTATTATTTACAAAAGGAATTAAAGTTGAAGTTAAATTGGGCTTTGGAAAACCAAATGCTGTAATTCCATCCATAATAAACGACGGAAATTTTGATATTTTGGTTATGGGAACGCACGGACATACTGGATTTAAAGACATTCTTTTTGGAACTACAGTTGACAAATTGCGCCATAAAATAGGTGTTCCATTATTGATTGTAAAAAACTAAATTGGAAATACAATTCTTTCAATTGTCCAATACAACGCAACGCACGCAATGACTGTGGAAATTGGATAAACGATTCTTTCTTTATACCAAATTTTGTTACTAAACCATTTGCTAATTAAAAAATATGCAGCTAAAATAATCGTGATTTGTCCGAATTCAACCCCAATATTGAATGACAAAAGTGAGGGTAAAAACTGATTTTTAGGCAACCCAATTTCTTTCAAAGCATTCGCAAATCCTAAGCCGTGAATTAATCCAAATCCGAAAATCAATGCAATTCGCCAAGGATTTATTTTGTCGTGAACGATGTTCTCAATAGCTGTAAAAAGGATTGATATTGCAATCAATGGTTCGACGATATTTGCATTTGGAATTATAAATCCTGATGCCGCCAATCCTAAAGACAAACTGTGTGCTAAAGTAAAAACCGAGCATTGAATAATTACCGTTTTTATATTGGAACTCAAAAAAAACAGCGTCAAAATAAATAGAATATGATCAAAACCTAAAGGAATGACATGCGTAAAACCAAGTTGTAAATAGGTGCTTATTGTTTCAAAATAAGACATTTATTCTTTTATAAGTTTTACTGTTGCCGTAGCTTTATCACTAATTTTCAAGAAGTAAATTCCATTTGACAATGC
Organism: Bacteroidota bacterium; assembly: GCA_947466955.1. Taxonomy (GTDB): domain Bacteria; phylum Bacteroidota; class Bacteroidia; order Flavobacteriales; family Flavobacteriaceae; genus Flavobacterium. The sequence goes on along the minus strand of CANIFM010000085.1, from coordinate 4,199 downwards.
TGAAAAATCTTGATTTTCAATTGATTTCCCTTTATAAATCAATTGTCCAAGATTAGAATAGAGTTCGTAATTTTCATTTCCTGTATAGGATTTCAAATTGATTTTTGAGTGAAAAGGATTTGGAAATGCCTTATTTTCATTGGCTTCAAGCTCATTATCATTTACTGATAGTGCATTGCAATATTGAGGGCCGCCAACTAAAGTTGTCATTTGATTACATAAATAACTGTAGTTGTTACTTTGTGTTGTATTTAAAGTTCCTAGAAGTAAATTCTGATTTGTTGCTTCGCTTGAATTGGATGTTAAATTGAAGAATTTTTCTGTGCCGTCATCAAATTTCATCAACTTATAATCGGTATTTCTAATTGCCTTTCCGTCTCCAGAAGTTGGCGTAAGTTTAAAAACTTCGGTAAATTCCCAAGGTCTAACAGATGTTGTTTGGTTTGAAAGTATCGGTAATAAACTGTGGCTATCCACAATAGTTGTTGGGATTTGACTTTGCCAATTTGTATCTCCGAAAAGTTCTAAAATGGTAGCAAATAAATCTGCGGTGTTCACAAGTGCATTGCTCGTTCTATTAGGATTTACAACATCGGGTCCAGAAATAATAAAAGGAACGGTTACGCCTCCTTGATAAATACTGCCTTTTGAAGGAGTAGTTTGCGCAACTAAAGATTCATCTCCATTGTCGCCAATGAAAATAATATCTGTATTGTCCCATTTTCCAGAGCTAATTAAATAATCGAAAAATCTTCCTATTTCTTTATCCATTGCTTCGGTCATCGCTTTAAAATATGGAATTGGATTGGCAGTAATATCCGCTTGAGTTCCTGATAAAGAAGTAGTTGTAATTAAATTGGCAGGTGGCAAATGATAGGGCGTATGCGGTGCGTTAAATGCTAAATGTAAATAAAAAGGTTTTGATGAAGGTTGACTATTAATATAGGATATTGCATTATTGACATTTTCCGTAGTTGCATAATTTGTGCAAGTAGAACTTACACCATTGGTTATTTTTGTCCAATTATTGAACCCTGTAGCAAGTTGCCCTGGTTGCCCTAAAGCACCTGAAAGATTTCCTTCATAGTGGTCAAAACCCATTAATCTTGGATAATCAATTCCTGCTGGACCCGCCGTAGTTACATGCCATTTTCCAATACACGCTTTAGAAATTCCATTTGGCGAATAAAGATTCAATACTTTTGGAATGATATTTTCATTAATATTTAATTTTGTGTTACCACCATCAACAACATCTCCAACACCCGTTCTAAAACTATATCTGCCTGTTAGAATTCCAGCACGAGTTGGCGAACATAAGGGATTTGACCACGCATTATTAAAAACAATTCCTCGTGGTAAAAGTCGTCTAACATTTGTTAAATTTACCACATTTGTGGCGTGATCAGGATAAATATCGCAATAATCCTTTCCTAAATCATCCGCTATAATTAAAACAACGTTGCGCTGTTGGGCATAATTAGTTAAACCAATTAGAACTACTAAAATTACGATACATTTTTTCATCATTATTTGTTTTTTACAAGCAGCTTGAAAGACTGTTTTGAATTGTCATTCATTATATTTATAAAATAAATTCCATCTGAAAACCCCTGAATATCAATTTTATATTCGTTTGAAATAGGTTTAACATCATTTGCATAAATAATTTGACCCAAGGCATTTGTCATTTCAATTTGAACCAAATTTAATTCATTTGGGAAAGATAGTAAAACAAAATTTGAAGCTGGGTTTGGATATACTTTTATCGTGTTTTTAGCTGTAAATTCCGTAGCAGCCAAAACTGGATTTCCTCTAACGCAAAGTACATAATTTAAATTTGTTTTTAAATCATACGTTGTAATTCCAAATTGAGTGTTCCAATACCACGATTTTGTAGTTTGATTTGGCAATGAAGTTGACGACCAATAATTATGAACTCCTAAACTTGAAAAATAAGGTGCAAAAACCGATGGATTTGTTGCCAATTCATTGTTTATCGATTGCAATTCCTTGATGTTTGGCAAACGCCAATCTGACAAAGTTCCAATCGTGAGTCCTTCGGCATAAACCAAAGCTTGTTCCCAAGTTAACACCGTTGTGTTTGGAATTTTTTGCCAAACCAATTGCGTTAAATTATCGGTAATTGTCCCATCAGTATTATCAGTAAAATGATTTGTGAGGATTGTTGGAATGTTTGTGTTTCGAACTGCTCGTGCGTGAAATTTTTTTGTCCCGCCGGCACTAATTGTTTCTGTTTTGGGATGGTTTCCAATTCCGCCTCCAGCATTGGTGCACCAAACCTTTGTAGTAGAATTATTTTCAAAAATACTCGTCCACCAATATTCAGCAGCTGTCAAACTGAAAAAGTTTGTGTTAATTGCAGGATTAGAATTTTGATGATTCAGAATACTAAACGATTCCATTGGTGTTGGTAATCGCCAGTCTGAAAAACCTCCCAAAACCAAATTATCACAATATGTAGTAGCATTTTCAATTGTCATTTCGCCGCCATCAACTTGCTGCCACATTAATCCCGTTACATTATCCTTGATTGTTCCATTGTTATTATTGGTAAATGAAGGCGTGTTTATCAAATAATCGTGGTCTTCACCAAAAGTTGTAGTGTAGCTTTGGGTTTGACCAGTATCGGGTAATAGTTGTATTGTTTTAGAAACACTCTGCCCAAAAAACAAAGTAGAATTTATAATAATAATTCCAAAAAACAGTCTTTTTTTCATGCTTATTTAACGATTACTTTCTTGCTTACAACAGAATTAGAAAACTGGATTTTAACAAAATAGGTTCCTTTTGATACATTGTTGATATTTAAACTTGGAGTAAATTTTGATGTTTTAGTAACCAAACTTCCTTTTAAATCATAAATAGAAATAGTTTGAACATCGTTTTCTAAAAAGCCATTTTCAATATTTATTTGTAAAATATCAGTGGCGGGATTTGGAAAAATAGTGATGTTCTTTTCAATTGAAATGAAATTTGCAGCAGCTAAATTCGGAACAGTACATTGTGCTGGACCATTATAATTAGTTGATGTTGTTCCCGATGGCGTTAAATATTGAAAAGTATAAAGTCCAGCTTGAGTTGCTGTATAATTTGTTGCATAACCAGAAACTCCGTTCAAAGTATAAGCAGTGTTAAAACCGTTATTTGCATTAGCAACACAAGAAGTGATTACTGCTCCTGCCAAAGGCGTCCAATTTTCATTTCTAATTGGGCTTCCTTGGGGTTGAGGAATAATTTGTAAATTGGTATCTTCTGTAACAACTCCCACCATATTTCCAATCATATAAGGAACAGTCGAAGTTCCGTGATAATGGTAAACTCCGTTAAAATAATGCCCGTGATTGGCATCAAGCGTAGTCATTGTTGCTCCTGTTGGCTCTAAACCGCCATAAACCGCATAACCATCAAGCCCAAAAGCAATTGGTAATGTTGCAGATGCCTGCCCTAATGTTATCAAATGCAAAGGGGCAATGTGATAATGATAATCATCGCCTCTTCCGCAATGTCCGCCATAAGTATCGAGCTGACCGTCAGTGAAACTATCAACTCCAGTGTTGGTGTGATAATTAAATATAGGAACGCCATTAACAGCCATTGCAATAGCTCCTTTCAAAAAATGAGCGCCAGAAACCGGGATAGGAGTTGCTGCAGGAACTGGATTCAATGGAATTGTCCAATGACTATTATTAATATAACATTTTGATGTTGGCACTTGCTGTTGCCAACCGTGATTTGAAATTCCAACCATCATCGTATGATTTGGAATTCCCGTTGAATTTACATAGAAAGAATTAGTGTCATAAGTGGTGCTAACTGTTGATGAAAACTGATCAAAAGCAGATTTCAAAAATAAAGGATCTGTTGTAGAAAGTGCTTTTTTAGTAAAACTGAACAACGACATTACTATCCCAAGAAACAAAACAGGATATAAATATTTTAATTTTTTTCTGTCAGTAAGGGAATACATATAATATCCAAAAGCAAATAATGCAAATAGAATTATCCAAAATTTGTAATCAAAAATGTTTTGAATTTCAGCTTGTTTTTGTGGTACAATGGTATTTAAATTTTTAACCGATTCAACTTTTTTCATTACAAATGCCTGATCTTCCTTTGATAAATCAGTCAAGGGAAATTTTGAAATGGTATTATTGGCATCTTCAATGAAAACATTT
>CANIFM010000084.1 GCA_947466955.1 Bacteroidota bacterium | reverse complement strand
GATTATGCAAATCCCCCTTTGAACCTTCCAAAAGGCAAAACTATCGAGAAATCGATTGCCGATAAAGACGTAACAACTCTTGCAAGATTAATTTCGTTTGCAGAAAATACTCCAGATGAATTTCATAAAGTATTTCCGAAATCTTCTCAAGCTCACCCTTCGGGGGCGGGGGTGGCTCCAGTCCTTGGAATTACAGGAACTGGCGGTTCTGGAAAATCATCTTTAGTTGACGAATTGGTTCGCCGTTTCTTAATCGATTTCCCTGAAAAAACCATCGGATTAATATCTGTAGATCCATCAAAAAGAAAAACAGGCGGTGCATTATTAGGAGATAGAATACGTATGAATGCCATCAATAATCCTCGAGTTTATATGCGTTCATTGGCAACACGCCAATCTAATTTAGCACTTTCAAAATATGTTGCTGATGCCATTCAAGTGTTAAAAGCCGCAAATTACGACATCATCATTTTGGAAACTTCTGGTATTGGGCAATCGGACACTGAAATTATGGATCATTCTGATGTTTCTTTATATGTAATGACACCAGAATTTGGAGCTGCCACCCAATTGGAAAAAATCGATATGCTTGATTTTGCTGATTTAGTAGCACTAAATAAATTTGATAAACGGGGCGCACTTGATGCCGTTCGCGATGTGAAAAAACAGTACCAACGCAATCATAATCTTTGGGATGTAAATCCTGACTATATGCCCGTATTTGGAACAATTGCTTCTCAATTCAACGATCCAGGAATGAATACGCTTTATAAAGCAATAATGGACAAAATAGTTGAAAAAACAGAAAGTGATTTGAAATCAACATTCAAAATCACTCGTGAAATGAGCGAGAAAATATTCGTAATTCCACCTCATAGAACCCGTTATTTGTCTGAAATTGCAGAGAACAATCGTAAGTATGATGCCACTTCATTGACACAGCAAAAAGTAGCACAAAAATTATATGGTATTTTCAAAACGATAGAAAGTGTTTCTGGAAATGAACCAATCCTGAATAAATCGGGCATTGAAATTTTAAATGCTGCCAATGAAAAATCAGAAGACAAAGTTTTTATTTCTCTTTTATTAAACCAATTTGAGAAAATAAAAATGGATTTAGATCCCTATAATTGGGAAGTGATTTTAACTTGGAATGAAAAAGCGGCTAAATATAAAAATCCATTTTACACGTTTAAAGTAAGAGATAAAGAAATCAAAATTGCCACCCATTCTGAAAGTTTGTCGCACACGCAAATTCCCAAAATTGCTTTGCCAAAATACGAAGCTTGGGGAGATATTTTGCGTTGGAACTTACAGGAAAATGTACCTGGAGAATTTCCATTTACCGCTGGTTTGTATCCTTTTAAAAGAGAAGGCGAAGATCCATCTAGAATGTTTGCAGGTGAAGGCGGACCAGAACGAACCAACAAAAGGTTTCATTATGTGAGTGCAGGATTACCAGCAAAAAGACTTTCTACGGCTTTTGACAGCGTAACTTTATATGGAAATGACCCACACATCCGACCTGATATTTACGGAAAAATCGGAAATGCTGGAGTTTCAATTTGCTGTTTGGACGACGCTAAAAAATTATATTCTGGTTTTGATTTAGTACACGCGTTAACATCGGTGAGTATGACCATAAACGGGCCTGCGCCAATGTTGCTTGGCTTTTTTATGAATGCTGCCATCGACCAACAATGCGAATATTACATCAAAGAAAACGGATTAGAAAAAGAAGTTGAAGCTAAAATAGCTGCAATTTACAAACAAAAAGGAACTGCAAGACCGAAATACCAAGGCGATTTACCTGAAGGAAATAATGGTTTGGGTTTACTACTTTTAGGAGTAACTGGCGATTTAGTTTTGCCTTTATCAGTTTATAATGAAATAAAAATAAGAACTCTTTCGCAAGTTCGTGGAACCGTTCAAGCTGATATTTTAAAAGAAGATCAAGCACAAAATACCTGTATTTTTTCTACAGAATTTGCCCTTCGTTTGATGGGCGATGTGCAGGAATATTTTATAAAAAATAATGTAAGAAACTTTTATTCGGTTTCCATTTCGGGTTATCACATTGCAGAAGCAGGGGCAAACCCAATTTCTCAATTGGCATTTACACTTTCTAATGGTTTCACTTACGTGGAATATTATCTAAGTCGTGGAATGGATATTAACGATTTTGGACCAAATTTATCTTTCTTTTTCTCGAATGGAATTGACCCTGAATATGCAGTTATTGGTCGTGTGGCTCGTAAAATTTGGGCGAAAGCGATGAAAAATAAATACGGTGCGAATGAAAGAGCGCAAATGTTGAAATACCACATTCAAACATCTGGACGATCTTTGCACGCTCAAGAAATAGATTTCAATGATATTCGTACTACGTTACAAGCTTTATATGCAATTTACGATAACTGTAACTCGTTGCATACCAATGCTTATGATGAAGCTATCACCACGCCAACGGAAGAATCTGTTCGTCGTGCAATGGCAATTCAATTGATTATTAATAAAGAATTGGGGTTGACCAAAAACGAAAATCCTATTCAAGGTGCTTTTATAATTGAAGAACTAACCGATTTAGTGGAAGCTGCAGTTTTAGAAGAATTCGATAGAATTACGGAACGTGGTGGCGTGCTTGGCGCAATGGAAACGATGTACCAACGTTCAAAAATTCAAGAGGAAAGCTTGTATTACGAAACTTTGAAACACACGGGTGAATTTCCAATTATTGGGGTAAATACATTCTTGAGTTCTAAGGGTTCACCAACGGTTATTCCTGCAGAAGTTATCCGTGCAACTGAAGAAGAAAAACAATACCAAATTGATATGTTGACCAATTTACACCAATCAAATCAGGATAAAGTAAACCAACATTTGAATGATTTACAAGAAGCAGCCATCAAAAATGAAAACTTGTTTGAGCATTTAATGGAAGCTACAAAAGTATGTTCTTTGGGACAAATCACGAGTGCATTATTTGAAGTTGGCGGTCAGTATAGGAGGAATATGTAAGCAGAGAACCGCTTTTTGCAACGCAAAAAGTGTGTGAATCGCTTATCCCGCTTTTTAGCGGGATTGCTTTCTAAAATTTATTATCTTTATTTCAATCAAAATTCAATTTAAAATATGAGATTAAAATTTTTACTAATTATAGTTCTGTTTTCAATGACCACTTTCGGACAACTTACAGGTAAAGTTAAAGGTTTGAATATTAATCAGCCAACAACTATTAACGACACAGTTATAAAAGTAATTTATAAGAATAATATAATTTCAAGGAATTCTCAGCCTCCAGCTATTTTTTTTAATGGAAAACTAATAGATTACTCCTTAATGTCAACTATAAATCCAGAAAGTATTGCAACTATGAATGTTATTAAAAAAGACACCATTATTGATTCTGTAAAATATAATGGACGTATTATAATTGAGGGTAAAATATCTTATAATCATAATTTTATGCCTCTAAATAAATTTAAGTTAAAATATATAAACCCAAGTGAAAATGCAACAGTTTTTCAAATTGATGGAAATGTAATTTACGAAGACTATGACAGTTATTTAATTGATGAAAAGTATATCCTGAAAGCGATAGTTTCTACGATTGATAATCCAAAAGAAAAAATTAAGCTTAATATTATCAATTTATTAACTAAATCAGCAAAGAATATTGAAGATAGTAACCGGATAATATTAAGGTAAATATTATATTATTTTCTCCAATTTCAAATACCCAATATGCAATTCATCTTCAAAAGCACTATTATTTTTAGAAATTTTCAAAGCGAATTTTTCTTTTAATTCGGGTGCAAGAATATCTGCCACATTAAAAACATCATCAACATCAATTCCAAATTTATCGTCAATGTGCGAAGTCGCCCCTTTAAATCCATAATGTTTATAGAAACTTGTAGCTTTTGCTTTTTTTGTGGCTTCCGCCAATGAAGTTCCAGTTGCTAAAATTTTGTAATGATATTCTTCAAATTCATTTTCCTTATAACCACCAAGATTAATGAAAAAAAGTTGTGAAGCATTTGCAACAGCATCAACTTTGGAAACAATTTCTATTGTATGATTGTCAACACTTGTAACCTCTCGCCAAGCATCAATATGAATTTTTCCTTTGGCTTCAGGCCAAAAAGCTTTCATCTGTGGAACCAATTCTGACAAAGAATTCCCAATTCCAAAAAATATATCGTGTTGTTCTGTAAACCTTCCTTTTGGTCTACAACCAATCATTATCATATAAAGTTTCATAATAAATTTATTGATTATATTAATTATTCGGATGTAATTCGCAAAACAACAACGATTAAACGATTTATTATTTATTCAAATTTACTAGTTACAAAAGTAATTTTTTAAATTCAAATCAAACATTAATAATAACCTATATTTTATAGGATTTTAATTTAATTAGTGATTTTTAAAGAAGATGAACGTGTGTTTTTATCCAATTAATTGTGCAAATAATTCTTCTTTATCATTCAAATAATTGAATTGAAATCCCTTATTATTCATTCTCGTTTTGATAGCCAAAACATCATTCCTGTTTTTGAGTTCCAAACCAACAATAACCGGCCCCGATTCCCGACTATTTTTTTGTTTGAATTGGAAATAAGTAATGTCATCTTCAGGTCCTAAAATGTCATTTACAAATTCTTTCAACGCACCAGGACGTTGCGGAAATTGTATCATAAAATAATGCATCAAGCCTTCATAGAGCAAAGAACGCTCTTTGATTTCCGCCGTTCTTTCAATATCATTATTACTTCCGCTGACAATACAAACCACAGTTTTACCTTTGATTTTATCTTTATAAAAATCCAATGCGGCAATGCTCAATGCCCCTGCAGGTTCTACAACCATAGCTTCTTCATTGTACAATCGTAAAATTGTTGTACACACTTTTCCTTCAGGAACAAGGATAACGTCGTCAATATTATTTTTACAAATTTCAAAATTCAGCGAACCAACTTGCTTCACGGCTGCGCCATCTACAAATTTATCGATATTTTCTAATCTAGTATTCGTACCGTCCGTTAAGGCAGTTTTCATTGATGGCGCACCTTCAGGTTCAACGCCAATTATTTTTGTATTTGGACTTAACTTTTTGAAAACTGTAGAAAGCCCAGAAATTAAACCTCCACCGCCAATGGGAACAAATACATAATCTATGGCAATTGTTGCAACATCTAAAATTTCTAAACCTACAGTTCCTTGTCCCGCAATTACTTTTATGTCATCAAAAGGTGGAATAAAAGGACGGTTATTTTCAGTTGCATATTCAGATGCTTTTGTATATGCATCGTCAAATGTATCGCCGGTAAGTACAATCTCAACATACTCTTTTCCGAACAATTGAACTTGTTTTATCTTTTGTTTAGGGGTGGTTTTGGGCATATAAATTTTGCCCTTAATTTTTAATAAATTACAAGAATAAGCAACACCTTGTGCGTGATTTCCAGCACTTGCACAAACAATTTCTTGGGTTTTATCGGCATCCGAAAGGGTGCTAATTTTATTGTAAGCACCTCTGATTTTATAGGAACGCACCACTTGTAAATCTTCTCTTTTTAAAAGAACAGTTGCTTGAAATTCTTCGGATAGATTTCTATTTTCAGCTAACGGGGTTGGAAATACCACCCCATTTAACTGAATTTGGGCTTGCATTACTTCTTCAAATACATTCATATTTTTTATCCAAAAGGATGGTAAATTTGTTATTCAACAATTTTTTTCATTGCAGTCATTATTTCACGAAGTTCTGCTCCACAAATTTCAATAGAATGGTTGCGAATGGCTGCATTTACTTTAACCAATTCAAAATTATCAACGCCTCCATTTGCAGTAGCATTATAGTTTTTTCCGATTAAATTCGTGTCAACTTTGCTCATAAAATCAGCTAAAAGTGGTTTGCAAGCGTGATCAAATAAATAGCATCCGTATTCTGCAGTATCAGAAATTACTCGGTTCATTTCATATAATTTCTTACGCGCAATTGTATTCGCAATTAGCGGCGCTTCGTGCAAAGATTCGTAATAGGCAGATTCATTTTTGATTCCAGATAAAGTCATCGTTTCATAAGCCAATTCAACTCCTGATTTTACAAAAGCAACTAATAAAGTAGCATTGTCAAAATAGTCTTGTTCGGATATTTCTACTGTTCCTGCTGCTGTTTTTTCAAAATCTGTTTCACCCGTTGCGGCTCTCCAAGTCAATAAATTTTTATCGTTTTCCGCCCAATCTTCCATCATCGTTTTAGAAAATTCTCCAGACAAAATATCGTCCATATGTTTCACAAAAAGTGGACGCATAATGTCTTTCAATTCCTCAGATAATTTGAATGCTTCAATTTTAGCAGGATTTGATAAACGATCCATCATATTGGTAATTCCTCCAATTTTCAAAGCTTCGGTAATTGTTTCCCATCCGTATTGAACCAATTTTGACGCATACGAAGCTTCAATTCCTTTTTCTACCATTTTATTGAAACTTAGGATAGAACCTGTTTGCAATAATCCACAAAGAATGGTTTGTTCACCCATTAAATCTGATTTTACTTCAGCTACAAATGAAGAAAGTAAAACTCCTGCTTTGTGACCGCCAGTTCCAACGCAATAGGCTTTTGCAATTTTCAAACCGTCACCATTAGGATCATTATCCGAGTGAACAGCAATAAGCGTTGGTACTCCAAAACCACGTAAATATTCTGCACGAACTTCCGAAGCTGGCGATTTTGGTGCAATCATTACCACAGTAATATCTTTTCGGATTTGAATTCCTTCTTCCACAATATTAAAACCGTGAGAATAAGACAAGCAAGAGCCTTTTTTCACCAATGGAATAATTTTATTGATAACAGAAGTATGTTGTTTATCTGGCGCCAAATTAGAAACCAAATCAGCAGATGGGATTATTTCTTCAAAAGTTCCGACTTCAAAACCATTTGCAACAGCATTTTGATAAGAGGCACGATTGCTTTCAATGGCTTCTTTTCTCAAAGCATAAGCAACTGTAAGTCCGCTGTCTCTCATATTTTGACCTTGAGCCAATCCTTGTGCGCCACAACCAATGATGACAATCTTTTTACCAATTAGATAGTTTACGCCATCAGAAAATTCGCTACTTAACATTAAATCACATTTTCCTAATTCTTGAACTTTAAGTCGGTGAGGAAGTGAATTGAAATAATTTGACATTTTTTTAAATTTTTGCTTTAAGCTATATGCAATAGGCTTTAAGCGGTTAGTGTTTATTTTTTATTTTAAAATTAGGCTTTTGGCTTATTGCCTTCTGCTTATTGCTTTATTTTTACATTTGAAAAATCATACTCTTATGATTCAAAAATTCGTTGTTAATTGGTTTTTTAGTAGGATCATTTTTTTCCATATCCAAAACCTTTTTATGAACTCCTTCACTCGATTTTATGATGGCAATTCTAGAACTTCGTACAAATTCAATCAAGCCATATTTACCCAATTCGGTAAGTAAGTTGTTGATTTCATCGTCTTGACCAGTTGCTTCAAAAACAGTATAATCTTCACGAATTACTACCGCTTTTGCACCATATTCACGCAATAAACGCTCTACTTTTACCTCTTTCATAATGATGGAAGTTGGCACTTTATACAATGCCATTTGTTGCCAAACGATTTCTTCATTGGTATTAGCATAAACTTTGAAAACATCTACAATTTTCTCTAATTGACGCACAATATTATTGACAACTGCGTCTGTTTCAATAAGCACAATAGTGAATCTGTAGATTTTGTCAATTTCACTTGGTGAAGAATTCAAACTCTCTAAATTGATTTTTCTTCTCGAAAAAATTATGGCGATTTTGTTGAGTAAACCAACTTGATTTTCCGTGTAAACCGATAATGTATATTCCTTTTTCATTTTAATATTTTTTAGATTTCCTTATAAATTGGGTAATCCTAAATTTCTTCTTTGCTTAATACAATTTCTGCAACTCCTTTTCCTTGCGGTACCATCGGAAACACATTGTCTTCGTGAAGTACTGCTACTTCTAATAAAAACGAACTTGGATGGTCTAACATTTCTTTTAAACTTGCTCTTAATTCGTCCCTTTTTGAAATTTGTTTTCCGTCAATTCCATAGGCATTAGCTACTTTTACAAAATTAGGACTTTGAATATCGGTGAAAGAATATCTTTTTTCGTGAAATAATTCTTGCCATTGGCGCACCATTCCAAGAAAACTATTATTCAAAATCAGAATTTTAACATTGGGTTTAAATTGCATAATCGTTCCCAATTCTTGGATGTTCATTTGTGCACCACCATCACCCATAATCGCAACAACGTGTCTTTCGGGCGCACCAAATTTAGCTCCAATTGCTGCTGGAAGCGCAAAACCCATTGTGCCTAAACCTCCACTCGTAATATTGCTGCGTGAAATATTTTGTTTTGTATAACGACAAGCTACCATTTGGTGTTGCCCAACATCGGTAACAATTACGGCATTTCCATCAGTTAATTCATTCAAAACATTCATCACTTCACCCATTGTCAATCCGCCTTCTGTTGGATTTAGTTCTTTGGTAATTAAAGTTGTAGTTTCTTTTTCTTTTCTAATTTCAAATTCGTTCATCCATTCAGGATGCGTTTTTGTATCCAACAATTCAGTTAAAAGAGGCAAAGTTTCTTTACAATTTCCCCAAACAGGAACTGTGGTTTGTACGTTTTTATCAATTTCAGCAGGATCAATATCTAAATGAATAATTTGTGCTTGTTTTGCATATTTATCCAAACGTCCCGTAACTCGGTCGTCAAAGCGCATTCCAACGGCAATTAAAACATCGCATTCGTTAGTCAAAACATTTGGGCCATAATTTCCGTGCATTCCTAACATTCCAACGCCAAGTGGATGATCTGTTGGCATAGCGCTCATTCCCATTATCGTCCAAGCAGCTGGAAGTCCTGCTTTTTCAATGAAATTTGCAAATTCTTTTTCTGCATTTCCAAGTATAACTCCTTGACCAAAAATCACAAATGGTTTTTTTGCATTGTTGATTATAGTAGCAGCTTTTTCGATATATTCCATTCGAACAATTGGTTCGGGACGGTAACTACGAACGTGAATACAAGGTCTGTAACCAATATATTCAAACAATTGCAATTGCGCATTTTTTGTAATATCAATTAAAACTGGTCCTGGACGACCAGTTTTTGCGATATAAAAAGCTTTCGCTAATATTTCAGGTATTTCAGAAGCGTCTGTAATTTGATAATTCCATTTCGTAATCGGCATCGTAATATTGATGATGTCGGTTTCTTGAAAGGCATCGGTTCCTAATAAATGAGCAAAAACCTGACCTGTTATGCAAACTAATGGCGTTGAATCTATTTGTGCATCTGCTAATCCAGTAACCAAATTGGTTGCACCAGGACCACTTGTTGCAAACACAACTCCCGTTTTTCCGCTCACTCTTGCATATCCTTGCGCTGCGTGAATTGCTCCTTGCTCGTGACGCACTAATATGTGATTTAGTTTGTCTTTAAAGTCGTAAAGTGCATCGTAAATGGGCATAATTGCACCACCTGGATAACCAAATATTGTATCAACCGACTCAGATAATAAAGCATCAATAACTGCTAAACTTCCTGTTGTTGTAAGCCCCCTAACCTCCGAAGATGGAACTGTTGGCGGTAAAGTATTTGTGGAATTATTCATATTTATATTTAAAATATTTTATTAATCTGGTAATTTTGATTTTTATATAAATTCTTTTAAGCTTCGTCGGTTACGCAACCTTCCGATGCGTCTTTTACCAATCGGGTATATTTATATAGAACACCATTGGTAACTTTTAAAGGTGGTGTGACAAATAAAGTCCTTCTTTTTTCCAATTCTTCATCAGAAATTGCAAGGTGAATCGTGTTATTTACAGCATCAATTTCAATGATATCTTCGTCTTTTACAAGTGCAATTGTTCCTCCGTCATACGCTTCAGGTGTAATATGACCAACTACAAAACCGTGGGTTCCACCGCTGAATCTTCCATCTGTAATAAGGGCAACACTTTTTCCTAATCCCGCTCCAATAATTGCAGAAGTTGGTTTTAGCATTTCAGGCATTCCCGGACCACCTTTTGGACCAACATATCGAATAACAATTACATCACCGGCTTTAATTTTTTTATCTTCAATTCCTTGAATGAGTTCCTTTTCACCATCAAAAACTTTAGCTGGACCTGTAAATTTTTCACCTTCTTTTCCAGTTATTTTTGCTACAGAACCTTTTACTGCCAAATTCCCATATAGTATTTGGAGATGTCCTGTTTTCTTAATCGGATTTTCAATTGTTCGAATGATGTTTTGTTCCTCAAAATCGATATCAATCACATCTTTTAAGTTTTCTGCTAATGTTTTTCCCGTAACCGTTATACAATTTCCGTGAAGCATTCCTTTGCTTAAAAGGTATTTCAACACCATTGGAACTCCACCTTTTTCGTGAAGATTTTGCATTAGATAATTACCTCCTGGTTTGAAATCTGCAATTAATGGCGTTTTATCACTAATTCTCTGGAAGTCATCTTGCGTAATTTTTACTCCAATGCTTTTCGCCATTGCAATAATATGCAAAACAGCATTCGTACTTCCTCCAAGAGCAATTAATGTGGTAATTGCATTTTCAAAAGCTTCGAAAGTCATTATGTCTTTCGGACAAATATTTTTTTCTAAAAGTAATTTTATATAATGTCCAGCCTGCTTGCATTCTTCAATTTTTTCGTTGCTCACAGCAGGATTTGAACTCGAGTAGGGGAGGCTCATTCCAAGTGCTTCAATCGCAATAGCCATTGTGTTTGCTGTGTACATTCCGCCACACGCACCTGCACCAGGGCAAGAATTTTTAATGATTCCTTTGAAATCCTCTTCTGATATTTTTCCCGCAATTTTTTCTCCCAAAGCTTCAAAAGCAGAAACAATATTTAAATCTTTTCCCTGATATTTCCCTGGAGCAATCGTACCACCATAAACCATAATCGATGGACGATTTAACCTGCCCATTGCTATTATTGCTCCGGGCATATTTTTATCGCAACCTGGAACTGCAATTACAGCATCATAATAATGACCTGCAACAACACTTTCGATACTGTCGGCTATGATTTCTCGGCTCACTAACGAATACCGCATTCCATCAGTTCCATTTGTAATTCCGTCACTAATTCCTATTGTATTAAAAATTAAACCAACCATTTCAGCTGCATTTACTTCTACTTTTAT
Source organism: Bacteroidota bacterium (assembly GCA_947466955.1). GTDB lineage: Bacteria > Bacteroidota > Bacteroidia > Flavobacteriales > Flavobacteriaceae > Flavobacterium. The sequence continues at coordinate 150 of CANIFM010000084.1, read as the reverse complement.
ATAGGATGCAAGGTGATTCAAATGCATATTACAAGTATTTCCGTCATAACCCATCGAAGCAATTCCAATAAAAGGTTGTGCTAATTCTTTATCGGTCAAGCCAATACCATACAACATTGCTTGTGCTGCGGGTTGTGTTGGGTCTTGAGT
>CANIFM010000083.1 GCA_947466955.1 Bacteroidota bacterium | reverse complement strand
GCAACTTTTTGTATCATATATAGTCAAAAAAAAATCCTGATTTTCATCAGGATTGTATAGCTTTTATTTGTTTTTTATTTGTTTCAAATAACCACAGCACAATCCTTACTTCTACTAAAGAAGAAATAATAAGAAGGTGTAAAATTGAAATTATTGTTCATTTTTATTTGTGTTTGTTTAGCAAAGCTATGTATAAAATTTGTTTAAACACTATAAAAAAATAGAAATTTTAAATTAAAAACGATTTCTCAAATCTCAACCGTAAAATTTATTAAATTATTGTAAAAAGGAACTAATAATGCGATTTATTCATATTTAAACAATTGTACTTCAGTTGAATAAATTTTAAGTTTTGTTTACCTTTTGAAGCTTTTTAAAAGCGCTCCCAATTTTGCAATCTACATTATAGTAAAAACAGAATTTTTCTCCTTACTTTTGTTCAAAATCAAATACTATGTCAATTGAAGTTGTAAATATTTCCAAAAGTTATGGCACCCAAAAAGCTTTGAATGCTGTTTCTTTCTCTGTAAAAAAAGGAGAAATCGTGGGTTTTTTAGGCCCAAACGGAGCTGGAAAATCAACTTTAATGAAAATATTAACAACGTACATCAATGCCGATGGGGGTTCAGCAACTGTAAATGGGTTTGATGTAAATTCAAATCAAAAAGCGGTTCAGTTGTCAGTTGGTTATTTGCCTGAGCACAATCCGTTGTATTTGGATTTGTATGTTCGTGAATATTTGGCTTTTAATGCCGATGTATATAAGGTTGCAAAATCCAGAATTAACGATGTTATTGAATTGACAGGTTTGTCATCAGAAAGTCATAAAAAAATTGGGCAATTATCTAAAGGTTATCGTCAACGTGTGGGTTTGGCGAATGCATTATTGCACAATCCTGACGTTTTAATTTTGGATGAACCTACCACAGGATTGGATCCAAATCAATTGGTTGAAATTAGAAATGTGATTAAAAATGTCGGAAAAGACAAAACTGTTTTCCTTTCTACGCATATTATGCAAGAGGTTGAGGCCATTTGTGACCGCGTAATTATCATCAATAATGGTAAAATTGTAACCGATAAAAAATTAGACAAACTAATTTCTGCTGATAAAGAACAAGTTATTGAAGTAGAATTTGATTTTAAAATTGAAGCCGAAGCAATTGCAAAAATGCCGCATTTGAAATCCTATAAAAACACGCATGATATGGTTTGGGAATTGACTTTTCTATCTGATAAAGACATGCGACCAACCGTTTTTGATTTTGCACATGACAATGGCTTGAAAACGTTGCAATTGAATCAAAAGAATAAAAATTTAGAAACAATTTTCAGAGAAATTACCAAATAATAATTCTAATTATAAATTACTCGTCCGTGGTATAATTGCTGTACATCAACTATTGGCGGATTATTTTTTAGGATTACATTTCCTGTACTTACCATTTTTCCCGTAATGCTTTCTGTAGGATCTAAAACCATATCATTTGACCCTCTATGATAAACGATAATATTTTTAGCACTTAAATTATCCCCGTTAAAACGTCCGTTTCCATTATAAAAATTAACAGAAAGATTATCGGTTTGACCTGAAATATAATATCTCGAAACATTGTTATTCTCTATTGCCAATTGAGAATTATTGACTTGAATATTAAAATCTCCTGTCCCTGCTCCATCAGATAAATCCATAGCAATTAAACTCAAAACTGGATACGTTAAAATTCCATTTGAGGTTATTGTTCTTTCAGTTTTTGAATTTATTTCTGAAATATTTGGTGCTGTAACAAAAACTACAGTATTTCCGTATTCCCGAACCCAATTGCAAGTTGTATTGTCTTTTAAAGTCAATAAACCATCCGAAACGGTGACTTGAATATTTGGCATTAAATTTTCACCTGTTTGAACCTCAATTTTATAAATTGGTCCTTCTGTTACCACCAAACTTATTCCTTGATGTACAATGATTTTATCAAAATCTGCAACTATAAAATCTTTGGTAATTATTGAACCCGTTGCTTCTATACATTCCCCAGGTTTTGAACAGCTAATGGTTATAAAAATCAAACCAACCAATAAAATTATTTTTTTCATAATCAAATTTTTATAATCTAACTCCAACCGCAAACTCCATAGCTTCGGCTAAAAAACCATGTGTTTTGATGGAAACTCCTGTAAATATTTTATTGCTTAAATAATATTTCATCCCCAACCTATCATAAATTGCAATATCATTTTTAAATGGTTGGTACACATAATATCCAAGTTGTGCCTCTAATGAAATTTTATTGATGAACAATTCATGTCCAACAAAAACACCAACTCGTTTGTAATCTGTGTTTGGATCTAAATTTAATTCTGGATAAGCTACCGATTTATATTTAATAAAATCTATATAAGAATTAGTCAAAAATAATTCGGTTCCAAATTGAATGGCACTTTTACGGTTCAATCTTTTGTCGGCAAAAAATCCAATATGATAAAATGGATGCGTTCCACTCCCAACAATTGGACTTTCATTAACTCCTGTACGAAGCACAAAAGTGTATTTAATTGGCTGTTTAAATCTCCTATTAAATGAAGTTGTATCAATAGGTTTATTCGCAATTTTATCAAAATTATAATTTAAACCCAGATTTATATTAAAGGTATTAATCCCGCTATTTGGCGATTTCATTCGTGCATTAGAGAAATGAGTAAAAAGAAAACCTACTTGCAATCCTAATTTATCTATGATATTGTCTTTTTTATAATTCAACCCAAAATTTACATTGCCAAGAAATTTTGAACCAAAAGCTCCGTTTTTACTATTGGTAACATTATCATGGGGATTCGATGCCATAGCAAGACCTTCAGCCACTTTAAACACTAAATTTCTATTTAAAAAATAGAAATTATAATGTAATCCAATGGCATAATTATGTCCTAAAAATTCATTTTTGAAATCTTGATACAAGAAATAAACACCGTAATCTGGGAAGTTATAGACCGATTCCCATTCTTTATTCCCATGTGTTTTTTTTGAAAAACTTAGAAGAACTCCATCAGGATGACCAGTCACCAAATGAGATAAATCTGGCGAGTGTTTAAAGATGTTTCCGGTAAAAAAATCTGCTTCAAAAGCATTAGATTCTTTGATTTCTTGCGCAGCAGTAAAACCAAATAGCAAGAGTGAAATTCCTATAATAATAGCTCTCATTAGGTAAATATTGGGACGCAAATATATTCATTTTTTTTTAAAATACGGACTTTGCAATTTGCCTAATATTTTCAGATTTTCCCATAGAATAATAATGCAAAACAGGAACTCCAGCTTGTTTTAATTCCAAAGATTGCTGAATTGCCCATTCTATACCAACAATTTTTACTTCGGCAGATGACTTACATTTTTCGATGGCGCTAATCAAATCTTCAGGTAAATCTACTCGGAAAACTTGTGGCAAAAGTTGCATGTGTTTTTTTACGGCAATTGGTTTAATCCCAGGAATAATAGGAATTGTAATCCCCATTGCTCTGGCTTTATCAACAAACTCGAAGTATTTTGAATTATCGAAAAACATCTGAGTAACTACATAATCTGCTCCAGCATCTACTTTTTCCTTAAGTCTTCTCAAATCCGATTGCAACGAAGGCGATTCCAAATGTTTCTCGGGATACCCTGCAACTCCAATGCAAAAATCTGATTTGTTATCCACGTCTAATAAATCGTGTAAATATTTACCGTCATTTAAGAGTTTTATTTGTTTCACCAAATCAATTGCATAGTCATTTCCTCCATTTTTTGGGATAAAATATTTTTCGTCTTTCATAGCATCGCCGCGCAAAGCCATTACATTATCAATTCCTAAATAATGACAATCAACTAATAAATACTCTGTTTCTTCCTTAGTAAAACCACCGCAAAGCACGTGTGGAATGGTATCTACATTGTATTTATGTTTTATGGATGCGCAAATACCCAATGTTCCGGGACGCATTCTTGTGAGTTTTTTATCTAATAATCCATTTCCTTTGTCAATATAAACAAATTCTTCTCGGGATGTTGTTACATCAATAAAAGGTGGATTGAACTCCATTAATGGGTCAATATTATCGTATAATTCTTGTATGCTTTTCCCCTTTTGTGGCGGGATAATTTCAAAAGAGAATAATGTAGTTCCTTTTGCGTCTTCGATATGTTGTGTTACTTTCATAGCCCCCTAGCCCCCGAAGGGGTAATTACAGTTGCGCCTAAAGCAGAAGACACAACTTGGTTAATAATTATATAATTTTTCAAAATTCTTTATGTTTAATTAAGTTAACATTTTGCCCAACCCCAATTTATTTATAAAGATTGGAGTTCCCCCTTCGGGGGTTAGGGGGCTTACTCTGCTATGTTTGGATTCAACCATTTATTGGCAACTTCCGTTGGAACACTTCTGCGTTTTGCGTAATCAATTACTTGGTCTTCTTTTATTTTACCAAGTCCAAAATACTTACTTTCTGGGTTTCCAAAATAATATCCTGACACCGATGATGCTGGCCACATTGCCATACTTTCAGTTAATTTTACTCCAATTTCTTGTTCTACATTTAATAATTTCCAAATCGTTGGTTTTTCTAAATGGTCTGGACACGCTGGATACCCCGGTGCTGGACGAATTCCTTTATAGCTTTCGCCAATTAATTCTTCGGTGGTTAAAACCTCATCGGCTGCATAACCCCAAATTTCTTTACGAACTTTTTCGTGTAAATATTCCGCGAATGCTTCAGCAAATCGGTCTGCCAAAGCTTTCACCATAATTGAATTGTAGTCATCTAAATTCTTTTCGAATTCAGTTGCCCATTCGTCAACACCAAAACCAGTGGTTACGCAAAACGCACCCATATAATCAGTTTTCCCACTGTCTTTAGGCGCAATAAAATCGGCTAAAGCTAAGTTTGGTGCGCCTGCCGTTTTTTGAGATTGCTGACGCAAAGTTAGAAACAGCCCCCTAACCCCCGAAGGGGGAACTCCTATGTTTGTCGATAATTTTTCTATCTTTTTTTCTACTGTTTGAGTAGTTCCAACTTCGGGGGCGGAGGGAGCTTCGTACACTTCAATATCGTCCTCATTTATTGTATTCGCTGGAAATATTCCGTAAATACCTTTAGCCGTCAATTTCTTTTCTTTGAGAATTACTTTTAACATTTCTTGGGCATCCGCAAAAACTGAAGTTGCTTGTTCGCCAACCACTTCATCTGTTAAAATCGCAGGATATTTTCCAAACAATTCCCAAGTTCTAAAAAATGGTGTCCAATCGATATATGGAACTAAAACGTCTAAATCAACTTCAATAGTTTTTGAACCTATAAAATTTGGTGTTACAGGCGTGAAGTTATCCCAATCTAATTTTAATTTATTGGCACGTGCCTGTTCAATTGTCAAGAAATTTTTGTCGCGACTTCGGTTCAAATATCCTTCCCGTAATTCATCATATTCTAATCGAATATCAGTTGTGTATTTTAATTTTGTTTCGGAATTCAATAAATTTCCCGCTACTGTTACCGCTCTCGAGGCATCATTCACGTGAACTACGGTGCTATTATATTGTGGTGCAATTTTCACTGCGGTATGTGCACGAGATGTGGTTGCGCCACCAATCATTATTGGAATTTTAATATTTAACCTTTCTAATTCTTTAGCCAAATAAACCATTTCATCTAATGAAGGCGTGATTAATCCACTTAAACCAATAACATCAACATTGTGTTCAATAGCTGCTGCAATAATTTTTTCGGGTGCAACCATTACTCCTAAATCAACAATTTCATAGTTATTACAAGCCAAAACCACGGAAACAATATTTTTTCCAATGTCGTGAACATCGCCTTTTACAGTTGCCATTAGGATACGGCCAGCCCCCCCCGCCCCCGAAGGGGGAGCTTCCAATAATGCCGATTCAATAGCACTTAATTTTGTTGAAATTTTTTCAATTACGTCAAATATAGTACTAAGGACTTCTTTATTTGTAAAACGAATTACCTGATAGCCTTCTGAAACAAGCCATTTTGTTCTTTCAAAATCGCTTATTTCATTCTCAGGTAATTGATGAATTGAACCATCAACTTCAATAATTATATGATGTTTCAAACAAACAAAATCTGCAATATATTCTCCGATTATATGTTGGCGTCTAAATTTGTATCCATCTAATCCCTTTCCGCTCAAAACATTCCATAGCATTTTTTCTGCTTCTGTTGGTTTGTTGCGCATACTTTTAGCATATTCCAAAAGTTTTGGATAAGAAATTGGATTGGCAGTCATCCATCTTTTTTCGGCTTCAGCTCCCACTTTTGGGGTTGGGGGGCTTATAAATGGAAGTAAATATGCCACTGCTTTTTTCATAACTCGTGCCGATTTTACTACTTGTGGCAAAAACATTTTTCCGCTTCCAAATAAATCGCCTACAACATTCATTCCTGTCATCAAATTAATTTCGATAACTTCGATTGGTTTTGAAGCTGCAAGTCTTGCTTCTTCAATATCTAATTCTATAAATTCATCAATTCCTCTTACCAAAGAATGTGTTAATCGTTCTTGGATAGTTCCAGAACGCCATTCTTGGATTGCCTTTTCATTTACTTTAAAATCGCCTTTTACATTTTCAGCGAAGTCTAATAATCGTTCGGTTGCATCGTCTCGTCTGTTTAATAAAACATCTTCAACGTGTTCTAATAAATCTTTTGGGATTTCATCATAAATAGATAGCATTTCGGGATTTACAATTCCCATTGTCATTCCATTTTTGATGGCGTGATACAAAAATGCGGAATGCATTGCTTCACGTACCGTATCATTTCCTCTAAAAGAGAACGAAACGTTACTCACGCCACCGCTTACGTGGGCGTGTGGAAGATTTTCTTTAATCCATTTTGTGGCTCGAAAGAAATCTAAGGCGTTCAATTTATGTTCGTCCATTCCTGTGGCAACAGGGAAAATATTGGGATCGAAAATAATGTCTTGTGCTGGAAAACCAACTACATCAACTAAAATATCGTACGAGCGTTTGCAAATTTCGATTCGTCGTTCGTAATTATCGGCTTGTCCTTTTTCATCAAATGCCATAATGATTACAGCTGCTCCGTACCGTTTTACTAATTTGGCGTGATGAATAAATTGTTCTTCCCCTTCTTTTAGGGAAATTGAATTCACCACACTTTTGCCTTGCGCTACTTTCAAACCAGCTTCGATAATTTCCCATTTTGAACTGTCAATCATCAAAGGAACACGAGAAATATCCGGTTCCGAAGCAATTAAATTTAGGAAAGTGGTCATTGCATAAACGCCATCAAGCATTCCTTCATCCATATTGATATCGATGATTTGTGCGCCACCTTCTACTTGGTCACGAGCCACAGCAAGCGCTTCGGCGTATTTTTCCTCTTTTATAAGACGTAAAAATTTTCGTGAACCGGTAACATTTGTTCTTTCGCCGACGTTTACGAAGTTGGTTTCTGGCGTAATGATTAACGGTTCAAGTCCTGATAACTTTAAGAAGTTGTTGGTTGTTGACATATTCTTTTTTTAATCCTGCAAGGTTTCTGAAACCTTGTAGGTTTGAACTTATTTACTTTTTATTTTTTAATCCTACAAGGTTTTGAAAACCTTGCAGGATAGTTTGACGTTGTTAAACTTTTCTCGGTTTATAATCCTTTGCCACTTCAGCAATTAATCGAATATGGTCTGGATTTGTACCGCAACAACCACCGATGATATTGATTAAATTTTCGTCTAAATATTCCTTGATTTGTGCTTGCATTTCTTTGGGTGTTTCGTCGTATTGCCCGAAAGCGTTTGGCAATCCTGCATTTGGATGTGCCGAAATATTGAAAGATGTATTGTGTGCCAATTGTTTCAAATATGGTTTCAGTTGATGCGCTCCCAAAGCACAATTGAAACCTACGCTTAACAATGGAATATGTGAAATTGAAATCAAAAAAGCTTCAACTGTTTGTCCTGAAAGTGTTCTTCCAGAAGCATCGGTGATGGTTCCTGAAACCATAATTGGAATGTCGATTTTGCGTTCGTCTTTGACTTCTTCGATTGCGAAAAGTGCTGCTTTGGCATTTAAAGTATCGAAAATGGTTTCTACTAAAAGTAAATCTACGCCGCCATCAATTAGGGCTTCGACTTGTTGCTTGTAGGCAATACGTAAATCGTCGAATGTTACGGCTCTGAAACCTGGGTCGTTTACATCGGGCGACATACTTGCGGTTCTGTTTGTTGGCCCTATTGAACCTGCTACAAAACGGGGTTTGTCTGGATTTTTTGCTGTGAATTCATCGGCGACTTTGCGTGCAATTTTGGCAGATTCGAAATTGAGTTCGTAAACAATGTCTTCGAGATGGTAATCTGCCATTCCGATTGTTGTTCCTGAGAAGGTGTTGGTTTCTACGATATCGGCGCCTGCTTCAAAATATTGTGCGTGAATGTCTTGAATTGCTTTGGGTTGTGTTAACGAAAGTAAATCGTTGTTTCCTTTTAGGGAATGTGGGAAGTCTTTGAAACGTTCGCCACGGAAATCTTCTTCCGAGAAATTATAGCGTTGCAACATTGTTCCCATTGCTCCGTCGAGAATGAGAATTCGTTTGTGAATTGCCCCCCAAACCCCCGAAGGGGGAGTTGATTCTGAGTGTTTTGAAATATTTGACATATTTTATTACTTATAAATCACGCTTTTTAAGGTGATTTGTTTTTTGATTAATAATTCCAAAAGTTCAAACGAATACATTTTTAGCCCCGGTTGTAGTGGAAATCCTGCTCTTTTTAGAGCAGATTGCAACGGAAAACGGGAATATGATGTATTAGAAAGCCTGAAAATTCGCTTCAAAAAAATAAAAATGTTATGTGGAAAGTGAGAGAGAATCTCGGGTTATCTGTTTCCGATAAATCGGAATAGAATGTAGCACCTTCTTTACGGGTAAAGGGTTGCTAAGCTTTCAACGGGTCTAATCCCTCGGGCTTTCGTGATAACAGTCAGTACGTTTAAGAACGGTGCAAAGTAAGTGAATTGGGTTTGGAATTGCAAATTATATGGGGTTAAAATATTTTTTATCACACAATAAATAGATTTTGTGATAGTGCAAACCTCTATAAAATCAAAAAAGCCATCCTTAGATTCTGAAATAAATTCAGAATAAATGGAAAGCTTTTCATTGGTCTAACTACTAAACCGGCTACGAGTTACAAAGTCGTAGCAAAACAACACAACAATCTTAAAAACCTTTTTGGGGCAAAAAAAGTCACACTTTTCAGTATGACTTTCCCCAATTTAAGCGGTCTGGACGGGACTCGAACCCGCGACCCCATGCGTGACAGGCATGTATTCTAACCAACTGAACTACCAAACCAGCGCTTTATTGCGAGTGCAAATATACAATCTATTTCGACTCTCGCAAGTGTTTTTTGATAAAAATTTCAATAATATAAAAGGATTTTACCCAAAGGATTGTTTTTCAACAAGGTATGTCGTGAGTATTTTCTCGAAATCGGCGCCAGCAGACACCGGAACATACTTTATTTTGTTTTGAGCGCAAGTCAAGGCTACCTTTTTGAAATAATTTGAGACTTGTAATTCATACGCTTCTTTAACAGAATCGGCAAAAATATTAATTTCATCGCCAGATTCTAAATCTATAAATTTCCTTGGCGCGGTATCAAAATCAAAATTTAATTCCGTTTTTTGGTCAATCACATGAAACAAAACTACTTTGTGTTTGTTGTGTTTTAAATGCTGCAAGGCCGTAAACAAAGCTTCCTCATTTCCAGATTGAAACATATCTGTAAATAAAACAATCATCGAGCGACGGTGAATTTTTTCAGCAATTAAATGCAAAAACGAAACTGTATCGGTGTTTTTTGTGCTTTTTTGATTTTCTATTAATGATTCCAATTTGTTCAAAATCATTCGGTGGTGGCGATCGCTTCCTTTCTCGGGCGCATAGAACTCATATTCATCAGAATACACACTCAACCCAACGGCGTCGCGCTGTTTCTTAAGTAAATTCATCAAAACCGCTGATGCCAAAACGGAAAAACCAATCTTATTTTCATAAAATAACTGCCCGTCTTTCAACTTTGGATAATGCATTGATGATGAATTATCGATGATTAAATGACATCGCAAATTCGTTTCTTCCTCATATCTTTTGGTATAAAGTCGGTCGGTTTTCGCAAACAATTTCCAGTCAATGTGTTTCGTGCTTTCTCCTGGATTATACACTTTATGCTCTGCAAATTCAGCGGAAAAACCATGAAACGGACTTTTATGCATTCCCGAAATAAACCCTTCCACAACCTGATTCGCCAACAATTCTAGATGCTGAAAGCTTGAGATTTTCTCTATTTGTGATTCAATTTTCATATTCCAAATGTATTAAAAGATTTAACGATTTAAAAATTAAAAGATTGGAAATTTAGAAACTGAAATAAATTCAATTTAAATAAAAAAGGCTTGACTTTCGCCAAACCTTTGATTTAATGTATTTGAATTGTATTTATTACAATAAAGCATTCAAACTGTCGGCGTAAGTTTGCTTTGGCGCAACACCTACTTGACGTCCTACAACTTCTCCATTGTGAAATACTAAAACTGTTGGGATATTTCTTACGCCGTATTTAGCAGCAAATTCTTGATTTGCATCAACATCCACTTTTCCAACTACCGCTTTTCCAGCAAATTCTACTCCAATTTCGTCAATGATTGGCCCAACCATTCTGCAAGGTCCACACCATGCTGCCCAAAAATCTACCATTACTGGCTTGTCTGATTTCAAAACTACTTCGTCAAAAGTAGCGTCTGTTATTGCTAATGCCATATTTTCTATTTATTAATTTAGTTTTATATACTGCAAATTTAATAATTAAAAACCATTCCAACACAATTCCGAAATTAGTTTTGATTATAAAGGTATTGTGATAACTTATTAAACTGTATTTATTTCTTTTGAAGCTATTTCCTGCTGTCATTCCAATCTTTGTTAGTGTTCGTGCCTCACAATAACAAAGGATTTTCCCTTCCATCAGGGCTAGGGATTTTTGGAATTAATTCAATTTAAAATTCACTTGCATTTTCTCCAATTCAAATAACAATTCGTTAGAGATTTTAATTTTCAATTTCCGACTTGGCATTTCCAATTTCGTGATTACTTTTATTTCCTCAATCTCGGTTATCAATTCAATTTCAGGCTCTTGAGAGTTTTCTTCGTCAAAAACTACATCTTCAATAACTTCATCCGAAACAGAAACAATTTGAGGAACAACCTCAACTTGACGCTTTATCTTTTCTAATTCCAATACTTCAAAAGTTACCGTGTTGTCTCCTTTATTTTCTTGAAAAACAGCACTCAATCGATGAATAAATTCTGCTTGCAAATCGTTAATATTTAATTGAACAACCAATCTTTTTGCAAATATTCCCAATACATCTTGTAGGATTTTAAAGTCCGTAAACTGCAATCTTGG
>CANIFM010000082.1 GCA_947466955.1 Bacteroidota bacterium | reverse complement strand
TAGAAACTCAAAAATTGAATTGGTCTAATGAATTGTATGCCATTTTTGAAATCGAGAACAAACCAAATCCAAACTTGTACCAAGAATATATTTCACGTTTTACTTCCGAAGAATTTGAAATTTTACAAACAAAAATTAATCATTTAATAAACACTAAAGAATCTTATGAAATTGAGCATAAAATTATTTTACCCGACAATCGCTTCAAATGGGTATTTGGCACTGGAATCCCTGTTGTAAATGATGATGGAAAAGTTATTATAATAAAAGGTATTGCTCAAGATATCACCGAAAAAAAATTAATTAACGATACTTTAAAAGCCAAAGAACAAGCCGAAATTGCCAATAAAGCAAAAACAGAATTTATTGCCAATATGAGTCACGAAATCCGAACGCCATTAAATGGAATTATAGGATTTACAGAATTATTAATCAAGACAAAACTTGATAAAACCCAACAAGAATATACCAATACAATAAATAAATCGGCTGTAATATTGATGGATATTATTAATGATATATTGGATTTTTCAAAAATTGAATCTGGTAAACTCGAATTGAATATAGAAGAAATTGATTTATTTGAACTTTTACATCAAGTAATTGATTTATTTAAATACCAAGCCATTCAGAAAAACATTGATTTAACCCTAAAAATTGACAAACACATTCCGCAATATATTTTCGCTGACGGGGTTCGATTGAAACAAATTATCGTCAATTTGTTAAGCAATGCCATTAAATTCACCGATTCAGGAAGTGTGAATTTGATTGTTTCACAATTACAATCGGAAAATGATTTGGTAAAACTGCAATTTTCTGTAAGAGATACAGGCATTGGGATTAAGGAAAATAACCATCACAAAATATTTAATTCGTTTGTTCAAGAAGACAATTCTATTACAAGAAAATATGGAGGAACTGGATTGGGACTTCCAATTTCGAATCAATTATTAGGATTAATGAACAGCAACTTACAATTAATCAGTAAAAATGGAGATGGAAGTACTTTTTTCTTTGTTGTTGATTTCAAAAAAGGAACTACGAAACATAAATCTATACCAACATTTGCAACTTTAGAAAACGAAGAAGACAGTCTTTTCAATATTGATCATTATGAAGTAACTGTTTTAATTGTAGAAGACAATAAAATCAATATGTTATTGGCAAAAACATTGGTTCAAAAAATAATTCCAAATTGCAATATTGTCGAGGCATTTGATGGAAGTCAGGCAGTTAAGAAAGTATTAAATGAAAAAATAGATTTAATTTTAATGGATATTCACATGCCAATAAAAAACGGTTATGAGGCTGCTATGGAAATTAGAAAATTTAATACTACTAAAAGAATACCAATAATTGCTTTGACTGCGGGTGTTTTTAACGGTGAAAAAGAAAAATGTTTGGCTGCAGGAATGAATGATTTCCTTTCAAAACCTATCGTAAAAAAAGATTTAGAAAATATATTATTGAAATGGTTGAAATAAAAAACTATCCCAACCAACCATCACGATCCAAGCTTCTGTATTGAATGGCTTCGGCAATATGCGAAGAAACAACGGTTTCTGCAGCTTCCAAATCGGCAATTGTGCGCGCCACTTTAAGGATTCTGTCGTACGCTCGTGCCGAAAGATTCAACCGTTCCATGGCTGTTTTTAATAACTGTTTTGACACTTCGTCAAGTGCGCAAAATTCTCTAATTTGCTTGGAACTCATTTGAGCATTATAATGTACCTTTTCCATTAATTCAAATCTTGCAGTTTGAATTTCACGGGCAGCAGTAACTCTTTTTCGAATATCAACGCTACATTCTGACTTTCTATCGTCTGATAATTTTTCAAAAGGCACGGGTGTAACTTCAATATGAATGTCAATTCTATCTAATAATGGTCCTGAAATCTTACTCAAATAGCGTTGCATTTCGTGAGGCGAAGAGGTTTGTGGAGAATCTGGATCATTGAAAAAGCCACTCGGACTTGGGTTCATACTTGCAACCAACATAAATGAAGATGGATATGTTACTGTGAATTTCGCTCGTGAAATAGTAACTTCTCTGTCTTCCAAAGGTTGCCGCATAACTTCCAAAACATCCCGTTTGAATTCTGGTAATTCATCTAAAAATAAAACGCCATTGTGAGCCATAGAAATTTCTCCTGGTTGTGGATAACTCCCCCCGCCCACTAACGCGACATTCGAAATTGTGTGATGTGGACTTCTAAATGGTCGTTGGTTCATCAAACCTACTTCTTTCAATTTCCCTGCAACACTATGAATTTTTGTGGTTTCAAGTGCTTCTCGCAACGTCATTGGTGGTAAAATACTTGGTAATCGTTTGGCAAGCATCGTTTTCCCTGCTCCTGGAGGTCCAATTAAAATTATATTATGTCCGCCAGCAGCGGCAATTTCCATACATCTTTTGATGCTTTCTTGACCACGAACATCGCTAAAATCAAATTCTGGGAAATCTAATGTTTTGTTGAATTCGGCTCGTGTGTCTATAATTGTAGGTTGCAAAGTTCCTTTTCCTTCCAAGAAATCAATGACTTCTTGCACGTTTTCTACTCCATAAACATCTAAACCACTAACAATTGCAGCTTCTTTTACGTTTTGAATTGGAAGAAAGAAACCTTTAAATCCTTCTTCTTTTGCTTTTATAGCAATGGGCAAAGCGCCTCGAATGGGTTGCAAACCGCCATCAAGTGACAATTCCCCCATAATTATATATTTATCGGATTCTGTCGTTTGAATTTGTGACGAAGCAACTAAAATTCCAATTGCCAAAGTCAAATCATAGGCAGAGCCTTCTTTTCGCAAATCGGCAGGTGCCATATTTATTGTGATTTTTTTGCCAGGCATAGCATAACCATTATTTTTCAAAGCAGCGGCAATTCGGTAACTGCTTTCTTTGATGGCATTATCAGGCAACCCAACAAGGTGATAACCAATTCCTTTGTCAATGTTGACTTCTACAGTTATTGTTGTGGCTTCAACACCAAAAACGGCACTACCAAATACTTTTACTAACATGGCGAATACTTTATATTTTGTCTAAAGTACCACTATTTTAATTAGAATATTGATTTTATTGATTAATAATAAAATATAAGTTAATTTATAATAATGATTCCAACCTATAAAGTTGGATTTACTATTATTTTTTAAAATTTGAAACCCCTGATTTCAACCACTCTTCATAGACTTTTACATCGGGTGTATAACTAATTGTTGGGGTTGTTAAATTCAAATTATTTCCTTCCAAATCGGTAATTACATACAAAGGTTGTGTGTTTGTTTTGTAATTAGAAATCATTAAATCAGTCCATTTATCACCAATTGTTTCTAATAATTCGCCTGTTGTAGCCGATTTAAATTGTTGTTCTTTTGGCAAATCTCTTTTATCATCTACATATAATGAAATCAAAACTACTTCGTTTTTCAAAATTGGTAAAATTGTTGGTTCTCCCCAAACGGTATTTTCCATTTTACGACAATTTACACACGCAAATCCAGTGAAATCAAGCATAATTGGTTTGTTGACTGATTTCGCATACTCCAATCCTTTTTCATAATCATCGAAAACTACAATTCCGTGAGGTCCTGATTTTGCTCCTTCGGGTAAAATTACATTAGCATTAGAAGCTGAATTTTGCCCTATTCCAAATGGACTTTCGCTATATTCTATTGGGGGTGGAAAGGCGTTGATTAATTTTAATGGTGCGCCCCAAAGTCCCGGAATTAAATACACTGTAAATGTCAAAACCAATAATCCCAATGACAATCTTCCCACAGAAATATGTGTTAACGGGCTGTCGTGTGGCAACGTGATTTTCCCAAATAAATAAAGTGCCAAGGTGCCGAAAATTGCTATCCAAATGGAAAGGAAAACTTCCCGTTCCAGTAAATGCAATTGTAAAACTAAATCGGCATTTGATAAAAATTTAAAGGCTAAAGCCAATTCTAAAAAGCCCAAAACTACTTTAACGGTATTCAACCAACCGCCTGATTTTGGTAAGGAATTCAACCAACCTGGAAACATTGCAAACAACATAAATGGCAAGGCTAGAGCCAATGAAAATCCGAACATTCCAATAATTGGGGCAATTCCGCCTTTAGACGCTGCATCAACCAATAAGGTTCCAACGATTGGACCTGTGCAAGAAAAAGAAACAATTGCTAATGCCAATGCCATAAATAAAATTCCTACAACTCCTCCTCTATCCGCTTGTTGATCGACTTTATTTGCCCAAGAATTAGGCAACATAATTTCAAATGCTCCCAAAAATGAAGTTGCAAAAAACACTAATAATCCGAAGAAAATAATATTAAACCAGACATTTGTAGATAACGCATTCAACGCATCTGCACCAAAAATCCAAGTGACTAAAAATCCTAAAACGACATAAATTAGGATAATTGAAATACCATATAATATTGCGTTTCTAATTCCTTGTGCTTTGGTTTTGCTTTGTTTCGTAAAAAAACTCACCGTCATTGGAATCATCGGAAAAACACAAGGTGTCAAAAGTGCTGCAAACCCTGAGAAAAAAGCAATAATAAAAATGGTAAACAATCCTTTTTTAGGTTCTTCAATTGGTTTTTGAGGAAAAGATTCTTGTGTTTCAACTTCTGTTTTAATGGTTTCGGATGTAACTTTATTAGATGTGGTATCAACTAAAATCGTGTCTTTTTTAACAGGAAGTATTGCATTTGAAGCTATAACAGGTATTTCAAATTGAAAGTCTTTGTTTAAATTTATACAAACTTCTTTACACGCCTGATAATCAATTTTCAGCTTAATGCTTCTTGTTTTAGAATTTACAATTATCACTTTTTGAGTAAGAACCACTTTCTTTTCAAAGAAAATTTCATCTACTTCAAAAACGGGATTGTATTCTTTTCTGGTTTTGCTTTCTTTCGTTTTTCCAACCAATTCATAATTTCCTGCGCTTTCCGCAAATTTTAATTCTAATGGAATTGGTCCTCCGTCTGGTGTAAATTGGGAATATAAGTGCCATCCACTTTCTATAGTTCCTTCAAGAACTAAATTAAATTCAGTTTCAGAAATTTTTTCGGTTTTGGATTTCCATTTTACGGGATCTAAAATTTGTGCAATTCCATTGGTATAAACCAAAAAAGCAAAGAGTAAAAAAAGTAACTTTTTCATTATAATAGGGCTATTTGTAAACTATTTATTGTTGTGTTTTCAATTTTAAAACGCTCATCTTGTCGGATTCCAACAACCCAAACAATTTCATTATCAGAATATAAAATCCAAATGTTTTCTTTTTGCAAAAGCGATAATTTCTCATCTTTGAAAAGTTTGTTCACTTTTTTCGATTTTCCATTCATTCCAAAAGGCTGAAAAACGGCACCTTTTTCAAATCTTTTCAATACCAAAGGATATTTCAATTTATCACCGTCAACAAATATAATGGAATTATCAGTATTTGGATTGTAATCTTTGTTACAAATAGAAAGTTTTATAGGAAGATTAACTTCTTTTTGATTTTCATCAATGAAATATTCTTCTGTTGCATCGATTTCATTCATTGGACTTAAAATCAAAAAATGGCGGTCTTTTAAAAGTCTAAATTCACCAGAAAAAACCTGTTTTCCTGATTGTGAAGTTACCAAATCATAAATATCATACCAAGCAGAAAAACCAAATTCTTTCAGCCATTGGTACAAATAGGATTTATAATTGGGCAATTTTGTAAGTTTTTTAATGTCAAAATGAATCTCATTTTCAATCTCCGTTGCCACTTGCTGATAAATCATAATCGTAGCATCTTCAACCATTGCTTGTGCTTCTTTCAAATATTTTTGCGTGTTTTGAAATGAAGTTAGAAAATTTGGATTCAATTCTTTTAATATCGGAACCAAATCGTGGCGTATTTTGTTTCGTAAATATTTATCCGAAGCATTACTGCTGTCTTCGCGCCACAGAACGGCATTTGCGGAAGCATAATTTGAAATTTCATCACGGCTAAAAGCCAATAAAGGACGAATTACCGAGTCGTTTTGAGCAGGAATTCCCGTAAAACCATCCAATCCCGAACCCCGAACAAGATGAATTAGAAAGGTTTCGATGTTGTCATCGGAATGATGTGCAGTCAAAATATAATCGTAATTTTCGGTTTCTAATAATTCATAAAACCAATTGTACCGCAATTCTCGGGCAGCAACTTGAGTGGATAATTTATAATCATTTGCAAATGCTTGCGTATCGAATTGAGTTATGAAAATTGGAATTTTATTAGTGTCTGCAAAGTCTTGCACGAATTTTTGGTCGCCAAAACTTTCCATTCCACGAAGTTGAAAATTGCAATGTGCAAGGGCAAATTCATAATCCAAAGCCTGAAATAAATGCGCCATAATCATACTATCCAAACCGCCACTTGTTGCCAAAAGCAGTTTTTTGCCTTTCAAAAAAGGAAAATTATTTGAAATATGGATTTTGAATTTTTCAATCATAGTCAAAAATAGTTATTTTAAATCATACCACGAAACATCATTCACATTAGAACAAATTATTTTGAATATTCGCATAAAAAAAGCAACGAAAAATCGTTGCTTTTTAGGGAAATATACCAATAAGAACTAAAAGTCCACAAATTTGGTTTGGCAGACTTAAAGTCTGAACGGCTAAAAATCTTAAAAAATTAAACCGCAAATTCACAAATTTTTAAACTTATAAAAGAAAAAAATAATTTGCGAATTTGCGGTAAAAGTTTTTAGAACCTAAAAGCTGAATGCACTAAAGTGTATAGTTTTAACTACACTTGAGACAATAAACTCAATTATTTTTCTAGTTTTTCCTCTAAATTATTCATTTTCTCTTCAGTTTTTTCAATTTCTTTTTGCAACATTGGATGGTCTTCGCCGCAACAATGTTTTTTCTCACCGTGTTTACAGCAATGTTTTTTACGCTTACATTCTGAGTTGCATTTGTGCTTTTTGCATTTTTGACTCATTCCTTCCATAGAACAAACGTGCCCCATTTCGCCGTGTCGATAACAATGGTTTCCTTCTTTACAATCGGTATTACAAACGTGTTGGGTTTCGTATTTTTTAACTTTTGGTTTTATTTGAGCCGATGTAATTGCAGAAAATCCAAATATTAAAATCATTATTAGCAGTATCTTTTTCATAATTTATAGCTTTAAATTTATAAAATTATTCTAAATCAATACTTAAATTTACGGATTAACTAATTAGAATTCAATACATTTAACATCGCATTGGCTTTCAAAAGACACTCTTCATATTCCTTTTCAGGAACCGAAAGTGAGGTAATTGCACTTCCTACCGAAAAGGAAATGTATTGATTTTCTTGGTTGTAAAGAATACTACGAATGACCACATTAAAATCGAAATCGCCGTTGGGTGTAAAATATCCAACCGCTCCACTATACAAACCTCGTTTTGTTTCTTCCAATTCTTCAATGATTTTCATAGCCGAAATTTTGGGTGCACCAGTCATACTTCCCATTGGATAGGTAGTTTTAAGTACTTCAACAACAGAATTTTGATTGTCAATAATTGAAGTTACCGTAGAAATCATTTGATGCACTTGCAAAAAGGAATAAATGCCACACAATTCTTCCACTTGTACCGAACCTTTTTGTGCCGTTCGTGATAAATCATTCCGAACCAAATCAGTAATCATAATATTTTCAGAGCGTTCTTTTGGGTCTAACGCTAAATTTTGCTTAGAAATTTCATCCTCTTTTGCATCCGAAAATCTTTTAGCAGTTCCTTTAATTGGTTGGGAAATAATCTTTTCACCTTCCTTTTTCAAATACCGTTCAGGCGATGCCGAAAGCAAAAACTGTTTGTTATTTTTCAAATAAACTGCAAATGGCGGTTTCGAAATTTCATTCAACCGTTGGAATTTCATTATTGGATTTATAGTTCCTTCGGCATAAAATTCCATACAAAAATTAGCTTCATAAATGTCGCCGTTATTAATATAATTTAGCATTTTTGAAACTTTTTCTAAATAAAATTCTTTAGAAATACGTTGTTGAATTAAAAGGGATTCATTGGTTTCAATAGTAGTTTCTGAATATTTTACTATCGCTTCAAAATCAGCTTCAACTTCATCATCACACATATTGAGATATTGAATTTCAAGTTGATTTCCTTTCAATAAAAATAATTTCTTGGGTTGAAAAAAGAACAAATCAGGAAATTCTAAACCATCATAATTACGTGATTGTAACGCCTCGGTATCATTTTTTAAATCATAAGTCAAATAACCAAAAAGCCAATCTTTTGTAGTTTGTTGGTATTGTTTTAAATCTTCAAAAGCATTGTGATAATCCGTTGTAATTGAGGTAAAAGCATCAACAGCCAACACACAATCGTAAGTAGAATATTTTTGTGGATATTCATTGCTATCCAAAAAAACAACTTCACGAAATTGCTGTGCCCAACCCAAAAGATGTTGTTTAAACAACTTTGCATCGGAAATGTCTTTATAAATTGAGGTTCTCAAATTTTGATTTTAGGATTACAAAAGTAAGCATAAATACTAAATTTATTTTTTTTATATTTGAATCAATTATTAATTAAAAACCTTAAAAAAATTATGAAAATTACAACTATTATTGTCCGAACACTAATTGGTCTATTTTTACTATTTGCCTCAATAACATATTTCTTTCCAATCACTCCATTACCAGTTTTTTCAGGGAAAATGAAAATATTTGTTGATGGAATTGGTGCAACTGGCTATTTAATGACACTTGCGAAATGGGTAGAATTACTTTGTGGTTTATCGTTTGTAAGTAATAAATTCACTCGATTATTTGCAGTGGTTTTGATGCCAGTATCGTTGAATATTTTATTAATTAATGTTTTTATGATACCCGAAGGAACTCCAATTGCAGCAATTTTATTTCTAGGAAACGTTTTTGTAATGTACACTAATTGGAATAGTTACAAAGAGATGTTAAAGGCATAATCGAATTTGCATTACACAAAAAACCCGTTCAATGAACGGGTTTTTGTTACTATAGAAAATCAAATATTTACACGTGCAAAGCTCTATTGTCTGTTGCTGCCAATGCTGCTTCTTTTATTGCTTCCGCAAATGTAGGATGTGCGTGACTCATTCTTGAAATATCTTCTGCCGAAGCTTTGAATTCCATAGCGGTAACGGCTTCTGCAATTAAATCTGCACAACGAGCACCAATCATATGAACACCCAAAACTTCATCTGTTTTAGCGTCAGCAAGAATTTTTACAAATCCGTCCAAATCGCCACCAGCTCTAGCTCTTCCTAATGCTTTAAATGGGAAACTTCCCGATTTAAAATCAACTCCCGAAGCTTTCAATTGCTCCTCTGTTTGCCCTACCGCAGCCACTTCTGGCCAAGTATAAACAACTCCTGGAATCAAATTATAATCGATGTGTGGTTTTTGTCCCGCCAAGATTTCTGCAACCATTGCTCCTTCTTCTTCAGCTTTGTGTGCCAACATTGCTCCACGAACAACATCTCCAATTGCATAAATAGTTGGAACTGACGTTTGCAAATGGTCATTCACTTCCACTTGTCCTCTATCCGAAATTTTAACGCCAGCTTTATCGGCATTTAATCCTGCTGTAAAAGGACGACGCCCCACAGAAACTAACGAATAATCACCTTCTAATGTGATGGTTTCGCCTTTTGCATTTTCAGCTTGAACAGTAACCACATCTCCAGAACGTTCCACCGATTTTACTTTGTGTGAAACATAAAATTTCATTCCCTGTTTCTTCAAAACTTTCATCAATTCTTTAGACAACGAACCGTCCATTCCTGGAATAATTCTGTCCATAAATTCTACAACCGAAACTTGCGCTCCTAATCGTAAATAGACTTGTCCTAATTCAATTCCAATTACTCCACCACCAATAATTACAAGGTGTTTAGGCACTTCTTTTAATTTCAAAGCTTCCGTAGATGTGATAATTCTTTCTTTGTCAATTTTTATAAATGGCAATGAAGACGGTTTAGAACCTGTTGCAATAATGATATTTTTGGCTTCTAAAGTTTCTGAAGTTCCATCTGCTTTTGCAACAGCAACGTGAGTGGTATCTATAAAAGAACCCATTCCTTCAAAAACTGTGATTTTATTTTTATCCATCAAAAATTTCACACCGCCAGAAGTTTGGTCAACTACTGCTTGTTTGCGGGCAATCATTTTCTCCAAATTCACTTTTACTTCTCCCGAAACTTCAATTCCGTGTTCTGCAAAATGCGCAATTTCGCTGTAATGATGAGATGATGCAAGCAATGCTTTCGATGGAATACAACCTACATTTAGGCAGGTTCCACCAAGTGTTGAATATTTTTCGATAATGGCAGTTTTCATTCCCAATTGTGCGCAACGAATTGCAGCTACATATCCTCCAGGTCCTGAACCAATGATGACTACGTCAAATGAACTCATAATATATATATTTTGATGTGTTTTTATAAATGCTGCACAAAATTAAGAAATTTTGTTTTGTTTATGGCTGAAAGTATAAATTAATCACTAGTAATTATTAAAAGTTACTTTTCGGGAATACAATTTGTAATTTCAGTACTCCTTTTAATAAAAATAGTTTGTTATCTTTGAAAAAAATATAGCCAAAATGAGCCCGAAAATCATCCTCAACAATCAAGAAATTGAACACAAAATCACAAGAATTGCGTATCAAATTTACGAGACTTTTGTTGATGAACAAGAAATTGTGATTGCTGGAATTGCTTCAAACGGATTTGTATTTGCAAAGAAAATTGCTACGGAATTAGAAAGAATTTCAACTATTAACGTTACGCTTTGTGAAGTTTTTATCAACAAACAAAACGTAAATGCACCAATTACAACTTCAATATCTAAGGAACGATATGAAAACAAAGGGGTTGTGCTTGTAGATGATGTTTTAAATTCTGGAACTACCTTAATATACGGTGTAAAACACTTTTTAGACGTTCCTTTAAAGAAATTAAAAACAGCAGTGTTAGTAGATAGAAACCATAAGAAATATCCTGTAAAAGCTGATTTTAAAGGAATATCACTTTCCACTTCATTGTTTGAACATGTACAAGTTGCATTTGAAGAAAACAATGACCACGCGTACTTAAGCTAAAATCGACAAAATTTCATTAGTTATTTCTTTAGCGGACTTTCCATCAACCAAAACTTTGAATTGTGCTTGGTTGTAATAATAGCTTCTATCGAAAAGATTTTTAGCAATATACTCTTTCAATTCCCCTTCACTTTTGTCTGCAATTAGCGGTCGATTTTCTTTTTCATTAATCAGTCGATTGTATAAAGTTGGTATTGAAGCATTCAAATAAATCGAAATAACATTTTCCCCTTTCAATAATTCGTGATTGTTTGCATAACAAGGAGTACCTCCACCTAGGCTTAAAACAAAACTATCTTGATTATTCATTAATTCAGATAATATCTCATGTTCTAATTTACGAAAATAAAGTTCCCCTTTAGT
>CANIFM010000081.1 GCA_947466955.1 Bacteroidota bacterium | reverse complement strand
AAAATCATTTATTGCTATTGAATTTTCATAAGTGTCAATGATCTATTCACTAATGAAAGCGTTCCTAAAGTTGTATTCCACCTAACGTCAATGCTTTGACCAGCGGTAATAGTTGCTTTAGATGATACTGTTATTACATCGGATTTAAATACCTTACTAATTATAGTTCTAGTTGAAGTTGGAATTAAAGTATTGTTTTGATACACACTGAATGTAGCAAATATACTATTATCAATTGGATAAGGAGGTGTTGAGGGTATAAATATCTTACAATCTGTAGTTTCCGTATAACCTGTTATTGCACCAGCATTAGACCCAACATGACCTCTTACAAATGAAGTACCCGTATTTCCAACAGCTCCCGAAGAGGTAAAAAGTGCAAAAGTGGATAAAATCCCTAAATTAACAATAGAATTATTTAAAGGAATATTTATTGTAGAAGAAATTGTATTTACAGCTCCTATTGTGGAAAGTAATCGTCCTTCTAATATACAAGAAGCTCCCATTGCAACTGCCCCACCGTGAGATAAAAAAGTCCCTTTTACGGTTGAACTTGCTCCAATACTAATTCCTCCCTCGGCTACCCAAAATACATTTTTAGCTTTGGCGCCATTTATCAAATAGATTATGGTAGAATCTCCAACACCAAGTGCTCCATTAATTTTAAAAATAAAAAGCGAATTGGAATTATTTTGCCCATCTAATGTTAAGATACCTGCAATCGTAGAAGCGGCAGTAGCATAAATACCTGGTGTTAGAATTTCATTGAGCCCAAAAGAAAGAGCGTGTGTAGTATTTGTGGGTACCATAAAGTTCAACTGACTGTAAGCAGCATCTAAATCAACCACACCTTTCGGCGTAGTGATAAAACTAGCTACATTTCCTGGGTCAATATTGTATTCTCCATTAAAAGTTACAGCATAAGTTCCAGCTCCTGGCGACAAGGTCATACCGCTTATAACTGAATCCGAATCAATAACTGTTGCATCCTGTGTTCCAGATTCTACAAATGAAATCGAACCTCCTGAACCTGAAGTTCCCCCAGAACCTCCAGACCAAGATGCACCACCCAAACCATCGCCTTTATTGGTTTCTAATTGACCAGTTGTAGTATTAAAAATGGTAAGTCCTATTGCTGGATTAACTAAAGCCGTTTGTTGAACGGTTGTCATTCTTGGCATCAATAATCCTTTTGAGGTGGATGATAAATCCAGAATTGAAGAGGCATCAGGAGTTGAAGTTCCTATTCCAAATTGCGCATTTGCAGTTCCACAAACACTTAAAAAAATTGTAGTAAATATTACGTAAGTCTTTTTCATTTTTTATTTTTTATATAATAATATTATCATTTTTGTTATTGCAATTATTCTCCACTACCATCCAGCAACAGGCATTCGATGCCACAAACTAGGCGCAACACAGATGTAAATATAGGTTGCTGTTAATCTAATTTCACCAACATTTCCTAATGCACTTGAAGAAGCTGGAGCATCGGTTCCGTATTTTGTATAATTAGCATCCGTAAATTCTTTAGTAGTAATTGCTTTTTCACTTGCCGCTTTAATTGACAATGCTGTTGAAGTAGGTAACAATCCAATCCCACTTTTCAAAACGGTAAACCCATCTTTTCTGTCACCAACACCTAAACCAATTCCTATATTAAAAATACGATCCGCTGCTATTAATGCTGTTTGAGAAGTTGGGGCAGCGAGTGTATATTCTGTTCCAAAAAGACCACCTACCCATTCTCCATAAGAATTTGCCACATTTGAAATTCCACCAGAAACTGTAGAATATGCTCCGAGAGACTGGTTAGAAACACCTCCTATTATACTTGAATATACCCCATTTGATTTATTATCATTTCCGCCTAAAGAAACCGAATTATCTCCATTGGCTCGATTGGCACTTCCACCAGCAGCAACAGCATTATAACCGTTTGCAAAATTGGCAGCACCACCTACAACTGCTGAATTATAGCCATTTGCTTCATTGGCAGCACCGCCTAAAACTCCTGAATTAGTTTCATTAGATAAATTAGTTGTACCACCAGCAATAATAGAATTTTTACCAAAAGCATGATTTGTACTTCCTCCAATTACTGTTGAATTTTCATTAGTTGACTGATTCGTATTTCCTCCCATAATCCCTGAGTTTAATCCAAATGAAAAATTGGTAGTTCCTCCTGAAACTGTAGCATTTAAATTATTAGTTTGATTGGAAGTTCCAGCAAAAATACCCGCACTATCTCCGTCAACAATGTTGGTAACTCCAGCCAAATCAATAGAATTGTCTTTGTGCACAATGTTATTTGTACCGCCAATAATGCTCGAATTGTCTCTCCAAACTTTATTTCCACTACTTCCGCCTAATACGCATGAGTTAGATCCAATTGCAAAATTAGTACTACCACCTAAAGTAAAAGAATTCAATCCAGAAGCAATATTTGTTGTGCCTCCAACAGCACTTGAATTTATTCCTGAAGCAAGATTAATTGTTCCACCAATTGCAACGGAATTCAAACCTGTTGCATTGTTTCCTTGCCCTCCAATTGCAGCAGCATATATCCCTGAAGCATAATTTGTTGGGTCTAATGGATAGGTTGTTGTTGATCCAGACGCACCAGAAACAATACCTACTAATCCCATCCAAGACGAATAAGTGGGTGTAATAACATACAACTCAAGCGCTTTTGTAGTTGTGTTAAAAATCAGTAATCCATTTGCAGGAAGCGGTATTGCATCTCTTTGTAGAGATGACATTCTAGGCAATAGCAAACCTTTTTGATAAGAAGTCATGTCTAATATTGACGATTTATCTGGTGTTGTGGTTCCAATACCAACTTGGGCGTTTACAATTCCTGAAAATGTCAAGAATAAAAGTATATAAAATTTAATGTTATTCATGGTAATTTTATTTATTATTACTATTTTTATTATTATCTGACGTTAATTAAAGTAAATATTCTATTTGCTAATTTTAAAGTTCCAGTAGTTACATTCCAACGCACTTCTATAGGTTGATTTTCCATAACAGTTGCTATTGCTTGCAATGAAATTTCGTTAGTATAATTTGAATTTATCTTTGTTCTTACAGAATCTGCTAATACAATCCCATTTTGATACAAACTAAATGTTGCCGTGGAACTAGGAGATACAATTGCAGGTGTCACGATTGTTGTGGTTATTGTGCCATTACCTGGAGGAAAAATTGTACCGTCAATTATTGAGGTTTCGAACCCTGTAATCAATCCATAATCGGTTCCTAAATTTCCCGTTATATTTGAAATTGCTGTTCCTCCAAGCGCCCCTGCACTTGTGTAAATTATGAACGAATTTAAAACTCCAAAATTAATATAGGAACAATTAACAGGAATTACCGCAGTACCTGGTCCAAAAGCTATGGCACCGCCCGTTGAAAACATGTGCCCTACTAAATCACTTCCTGCCCCCATAGCAACAGCTCCTCCATGAGCAATTAAAGTACCTTTCATTATCGTTCCTGCTCCCATTGCAACTGCACCCTCGGAAATCCAAAAAATATTACAGGCTGAGGCACCATTTTTTAAAACTAAAGAAGTACCAGCACCAGTATTTATTGCTGCACTTGACCTAAAAATGAATAACGAATTGGAATCTCCTCCTCCATCTAAGGTTAAAACACCCGCAATTGACAAGGCTGCTGCAGTAGAATAAACTCCTGGCAAAATGGTTTCACCGCTACCGTATGTAATCGTATGAGTTGTATTGGTTACTGGAATAGCCATTAATTGAGCGTAAGCAGAATTTAAATCTAGAATTCCTTGAGTAGAAGAATAAGAACTATATGTGGTAGTTGTGTCACTTGGAATTGTTGTTGGAACATTAGTATACTCACTATTAAATGAAACCAAATACCTACCAACTGGAGGCGAAAGTATCATATCTGGAATTGCCACGTCTGTGGGAGAAACCGTTATTACTTCACTATTAGAACTAACAGAATTATAGTGATTGGTATTTGACATTACAAATTGTGTCGTAGCTAATTGTGTTGAATTTGTACCAAAAGCTGGTGTTGTACCACTACTATTAGCGCCTTTCCATAAAATACCACCTGAAGTCGAGCCTACATTAGTTTCTATTTGACCAGAGGTGGTATTAAAAATAGTTAAACCAATGGCGGGATTCACTATGGCAAATTGTTCTAATGCTGTCATTCTTGGTAACAATAGTCCTTTGGTAATAGAGGTTAAATCTAAAATTGCAGATGGGTTTGGAGTTGAAGTTCCAATCCCAATTTGAGCATTTGCAATCCCAAACAGATTCAAAAAAATTACAATCAGTAAAAGTGGTTGAATTTTCATAGTAGATTTATAGTATTATTATTGCCTTTGAAATTTATTCTCATTTTATTATCTAACATTAAGCAGTGTTAGTATTCTATTTCCTAAAGATAGAATACCCGTATTTGTTTTCCATCTAATATCAATTGATTGACCCGCAGCAACAGTAGCTATAGCCTGCAGAGAAATTTCTGCTGGATTTACTAAACTTGTTCGTATTCTCGAGGAATTTGCGATTAAAACCCCATTTTGATAAATACTAAAACCAACTAATGCTGATGTTGGTGCAGTTATTTCTGGCGTGATAAGTATCGAACCCATTGGAGGAAATATAGTTCCAATAACCATAGCTGTTGTTAATCCTGTAATTGGCCCTATTGAATTCGTTCCAACATCACCTGTTATTGTCGATATAGCAGTACCTGCAATTGCACCAGTACTGGTAAACATTCCAAAACGAGCTGCGACACCAAGATCAATAAAATTACAATTTTGGGGAATGGTCAGTGTTAAATTATCACACGTAAGTGCTCCAGAAGTTGACAACAACCTACCTTCAATTATACATCCAGCACCTGCAGCAACTGCGGCACCATGAGAAATTAAAGTTCCTTTTATTTTTGTAATGGCGCCAAGACCAACTGCTGCTTCCACTACCCAAAAAACATTGCAAGCACTTGCTCCATTCGTTAGCAATACCGTTGTTCCAGCTCCTGTATTGAATGCAGCTCCAATTTTAAAAACAAATTTTGAATTGGAATCATTTTGACCGTCTAATGTTAATGTCCCTGCCATAGATGCAGCTGCCGCAATTGAATATACTCCTGGAGTTAATGTTTCACCATTTCCAAAAACAGCAGCATGTCCCGAATTAGTTACCGAAAGAGAATTAAGCTGATTATAGGCCGTTTGCAAATCCATAGCCGCTTGATTGGTACTGACCTCAACGCCTGGAATTGTTGTAGTTGATGATGTAAAATTAAACTGACTATTAAAATTTACAAAATAGGTTCCAGCTGGTGGCGAAATTGTCATTCCTGGAACTAGTAAATCTGATCCTGATGTGGTTGATATTGAACCAACGCCACTTACAGAATGGTATTTGTTTGTGTTAGACATCACAAATTCAGTAGTTGCCAATTGCGTGGTGCTTGTTCCAGTAGGCGCAGTTACTCCCGAGGTTGTAAATCCAGTCCATGAAGCTCCTCCAAGTCCATCGCCTTTATTGGTTTCAATTTGTCCTGATGTTATATTAAAAATAGTTAAACCAATTGCAGGATTTACTAAATTAGATTGTTGTAATGTAGTCATTCTGGGCATTAATAATCCTTTGGTTGTAGAGGTTAAATCTAAAACTGCCGAGGCATCAGGAGAATTAGTTCCAATGCCAATTTGAGATAGTACTATTGTGGGAAATAATAAGGCTAAAAAAAGCCCGTAAATATTAATTTTGTTCATTAGTTTATTATATAGATTTATTTTATTGATTTTTTAAAATAGTCAGAATTCTATTAGATACTTTTAAGGCGCCTAGATTCGTTTTCCACCTTACATCAATTGTTTGACCCGATGTTATTGTTGCGACTGTTTGCAAGGAAATAGAATCTTCTTTAAGTACTTTTGTTTTTATGGTTCTAATTGAATTTGGTATTAAAACACCATTTTGATAAATTCCGAAAGTGCCAATAAGATTATTATCAAAAGATACAGGTGCACTTGTAGGAGAATAAATGGTTCCATTTAAAATAGCAGTTCCAAAACCACTAATTAATCCTTGATGTGAACCTATATCTCCAGTTATTGTTGACGAACCAGTATTGCTAACTGCACCATTTGAAGTAAAAGCAACTAAATTTGTTAGTACTCCTAAATTCAAATATGAACTCGTTGGAGAAATTGTTGCTGTACTTGGTCCAATCGCGATAGCTCCTACAGTAGAATACATTCTTCCTATTATAATACCTCCCGCTCCCATTGTAATTGCACCAACATGTGCAATCAGAGTCCCTTTGATTGTTGAATTTGCACCCAAAACGATTGCTCCTTCTGTTACCCAAAACACATTACTTGCAGAAGCTCCATTCGCCAATACGACTGAAGTCCCTGCTCCCGTATTAAATGCTGCACCAATTTTAAATATAAAAACTGCATTAGGGTCATTTTGCGCATCTAAAATTAAAGAACTAATCGTTGAACCTGCTGCTGCAATAGAATAAACACCTGCTGTTAATGTTTCATTTCCAAAAATAACGGAATGCGTAGTATTTGTACTTGGAACTGCTATAAGTTGATTATAGGCTGTATTTAAATCCATCACTGCTTGCTCTGTTAAATTGACAGACGAATTTCCAGGATTAGAAATATATTGAGCATTAAAACTCACATTATAAGTACCTGTGGCTGGAGAAATTGTCATTCCAGTTACCACAGAATCTGTTGTTAAAATAGTTGTCAAATCACTGGTACCTATTATAGAAATTGTAGCTGCAACTCCTGTAGTCGCAGAACCCCCTGTCCATAATGCTCCACCTAATCCGTCTCCTTTATTGGTTTCAATTTGTCCTGATGTTATATTAAAAATGGTTAATCCAATTGCGGGGTTGACTAAATCATTTTGTTGTACTGTGGTCATTCTGGGCATTAATAATCCTTTGGTTGTTGACGATAAATCTAATATAGAAGAGGCATCAGGAGAATTGGTTCCAATGCCTATCTGTGCATTTGCATACGCATAAGCAAATAATAAAACTGTTGTAAATAATAGATATGATTTATTCATTTTTTTAATTTTAATGTACTCTTATTAATGTTAGTGTTCTGTTTCCAAGTGTTAATGCACCAATGTTTGTTTTCCATTTCACAGCAACGGATTGTCCTGCTGTAACTGTTACAATTGATTGTAATGAAACAATTGCCAAATTTCCATTACTTGTTGCCGACCGAACTGAATTGGGTATAATTGAATCATTTTGATAGATACTAAAAGTTGCTTTTGCAACAGCAGTATTTGCAACAGTCGTTGTGACACTTGGACTTGAATTTTGAGGAAAAATAGTTCCATTTACAATTGCAGCGGTTAGGCTTCCTGTGGCACCATCATTTGAAGCTATGTTCCCATTATAAGTGGAAACGCCTGTATTATTGATTGCACCACCTCCTGTATAAACTACAAAAGAAGATAATACTCCTAAACTAACAGCGGGACAAACTCCTACAGGAATTGTTGCTACTCCAGGACCAAAAGCAATGGCACCATAAGTAGAAAACATCCTTCCTTCAAGCATGCTTTCTGCTCCAACCGCAACTGCAGCACCATGAGCTATAAGTACTCCTTTCATAATTGTATTGGCGCCAATTCCAACGGCTCCCTCAGCAACCCAAAAAACATTGCAGGCTTTCGTTCCATTTGTCAATACTATTGAAGTTCCTGAATACGTATTTATAGCTCCTAAAGCTTTAAAAATAAAGATAGCATCTGGATTTCCACCCCCATCTAAAGTTAAAATCCCTGCAACAGCAATGGCACTTCCTACAGAATATTTTCCAGGTAAAATAGCTTCACCTCCACCAAAATTAAAATTATGATTGGTAAAATTAATTGGAATCGCTTGTAATTGATTATAAACATCAACTAAATCCACTAAACATTGACCCGTAGAAATTGTTGAACTTGAAATTGTTGGGGAATTACTATATTGTCCATTAAAAGAAACGGAATAGGTTCCTGCTGGCGGATTTACTGTCATCTCTGAAACCAATACATCCGTTGTTAAATCAGTTGTAATATCTCCAAAAGCTTCCTTAAAAATATAATTACCAGAATTAGCCAATACAAATTCTGTAGTGGCAAGTTGTGAAGTATTTGTTCCTAAAGGAGCTGTAACTCCAGTAGTAGCTGAAATTCCTGTCCATAATGCTCCGCCCAAACCATCTCCTTTATTGATTTCTAATTGTCCTGATGTTGTATTGAAAACGGTTAACCCAATAGCTGGACTTACCAAAGCCGTTTGCTGTAAAGTAGTCATTCTTGGCAATAACAATCCTTTAGTTGTGGACGTTAAATCCAATATAGAAGAAGCATCCGGAGTATTGGTTCCAATGCCCATCTGTGCACTTGCGGTAACAACTGCTAACAGAATTATATTGAAAAAAAGCATTTTTATTCGTTTCATTTTTTTATAAATTACCAAGTTGTTACTGCTGCTCTCACCCAAGTATCTGTTGCAATACAGGTATAGGTATAGGTTGCCGTCATTCTTACTTCCCCAACAATTCCTGGAGAATTAGCAGATACAGGAGCAACAATTCCAAATTTAACATAGGTTGCATCTGTATATTCTTTTGTAGTAACCGCCTGTCCGTTAGCTTCATTTATCAATGTGATAGTAACCGACGGTAAAGTTGCCAACCCGTTTTTTAAAATAGTTAGGGCGTTTGATCTTGAAGTTGGACTTGTTCCATTTCCAACATTAAAAACCCTATCAAAACCAAAAAAACCAGTCAAAGAAGTAGCCGTATAATCTGTCCCATAAACTCCCCCAACCCATTCTCCATAGGAATTTGCAAAATTTCCAATACCACCTGAAACTGCCGAATTTATTCCTCTTGCTTTATTATCCGTGCCGCCAGACACCAAGGAAGCGTCACCACTAGCGCTATTTTGTGAACCTCCGGAAACTGTAGCAGATGCACCAAATGCTTCGTTATGATTTCCCCCTGAAACCGTTGCGCTCGGCCCACTTGCTGTATTATAGGTTCCTCCTCCAACACTTGAACTTGGTGCACTTGCAGTGTTATAATCTCCACCGCCCACACTTGAACTTGCACCAGAAGCAAGATTATAAGTACCTCCAGCGACACTTGAACTTGGCGCAATTGATTTATTAAAAGTTCCCCCAGCTATTGAAGCAGCACCGCCAAAAGTATAATTACTAATTCCTCCAGAAATTGTTGAATTAGCACCCCAAGCAGCATTTAATGTTCCGCCACCAATATTTGCATTGGCTCCAAATGCAACATTTGAAGCGCCTCCGCCGATAGCAGCTCCTGCCCCAGTTGCACTATTAGAAGTACCTCCTGAAATAGTAGATG
Source organism: Bacteroidota bacterium (assembly GCA_947466955.1). Lineage (GTDB taxonomy): Bacteria > Bacteroidota > Bacteroidia > Flavobacteriales > Flavobacteriaceae > Flavobacterium. The sequence continues at coordinate 2,090 of CANIFM010000081.1, read as the reverse complement.
CAAAACCCGTGGCTGTATTATCAAATCCTCCCGATACGGTTGAAAGTGAACCACATGAAATATTATACAAACCTCCTGAAATAACTGAATTGGCTCCACATGCGGTATTGTTATTTCCTCCAGAAACTACTGAATTAAGGCCTGTAGCTGAATTAAATTCGCCCCCACCAACTGTTGAAGAAGGTCCTGTTGCTTCGTTGGTAACTCCTCCTACAAGTGTTCCTCCAGAACCTGTTTCGCCTTTTATTCCAATAATATTAACCCAAACCGGAAAATTTGGAGTACCACTATTTACTTCAATATAATTGGTAGTGGTATTAAAAACCAATAGTCCGTGAGCTGGTAAAACAATCAAATTTTCCTGAATCCCTGTCATCCTTGGCAATAGAAAACCTTTATTGGTTGAACTTAAATCTAAAATAGCGGAACTATCTGGTGCAACTGTTCCCAATCCTATTTGAGCATACATAAATGCAGAAAATAAGAAGAATGTTAAAACCTGAATAACGTTATATTTAGTAATCATTTTTATTTTATTATTTTAATATTCACATTTACCAAGTATTCATTTCAGTACGCACCCAACTATTTATAGCAACACAAGTATACATATATTGAGGGGTAATTCTAATTTCTCCCAAAAATCCTGGAGCTGTTGCTGATAATGGAGCTATCATTGAAATTCTAGAATAGGTAGCATTTGTATATGCTTTTGTTGTGATTGCTTTAATTTCACTTTCAATTCCAACAATAGTTGCATTTGGCAATGTTGCTAATCCATTTTTATATAAAGAAAACACCTCAAAACTTGCACCACATCCAATATTAAAAAGTCTATCTTGTATAGAAAATTCAGTTGTTGAAATAGCAACATAACCTGGAGAATTTAATCCACCAGTCCATTCTCCATACGAATTTGAAAGATTGGTAAACCCTCCTGAAACCGATGAATAATCCCCATTTGAAATATTTGAAGTACCGCCCGATATAGAAGAATAGGACTCATTGGCTCTATTTGAAGTTCCCCCACTAATTGTTGATGCCAAATCATAAGCCTTATTATCGGTTCCTCCGCCAACAGTTGCATTGAATCCGTCTGCAATATTTGAAGTACCTCCACCAACAGTGCTACTTACTCCATTGGCAATATTTGAAGTCCCACCACCAATACTGGAACTCAAACCCAAAGCCTGATTTGAGGTACCCCCCGAAACTGTTGAATGAGCACCACTTGCAATATTAGAAGTCCCACCAGAAATTGATGAATTAGCTCCAGAAGCTAAATTACTAACTCCACCGCCAATACTAGAATTGATACCTGAACTATTATTTGAAGAACCACCGCCAATGTGTGCGTTTATACCTGATGTATCGTTAGATGTGCTACCGCCAATTGAAGAATTCATACCACTTGCATTATTTGTAGTACCCCCAGAAACACTTGCGGTGTTTCCGCTCACATTATTCGTAGTGCCACCGCCAATTGTTGAATGTATTCCATCAGCTTCATTAGTAGAACCTCCTGAAACAACACTATAAGCACCCGTCGTGAAATTAGTAGTACCACCGACAATAACAGAAAATGCACCTGAAGCAGAATTATTAACACCCCCGCCAATATAAGAAGAAGGTCCCGTAGCGTAATTTAACACATCGATAGGTTGAAGTGTAATTGGGTCAACTACAACTCCTGAAACTCCGGTTCCATTGCTAATTCCAGAAAAACCTTGCGAACCAGTAACACTTGTCCAAAAAGGTTGTGATGCAGTACCGCTATTTACTTCAATATTTTTAAAAGTAGTGTTAAAAATAAGCAATCCATTTGCGGGCAAATTTATTAATCTTCTTTCTCCTAAATTCAATCGAGGCAATAACATTCCTTTGTCAAAGGAATTAATAGTCAATATAGAGGAAGCATCAGGACTAGAAGTACCTAAGCCAGTTTGGGCATTTGAAATTACAGAAATTAAAAAAATCAACATTAAAACAATTCGATTTTGATTCCTCATTTGTCGATAGATAAATAATTAACGTACTTTAATTAAAGTTAAAATTCTATTCCCTATCGCTACTTTGCCTGAATCTATTTT
>CANIFM010000080.1 GCA_947466955.1 Bacteroidota bacterium | reverse complement strand
GGAATATTATTAGCCCTTTCTTCTGCATTTTTATCCGCCTTATTTTCAATGATAAACGGAAAATATGCCAAAGAATACAACCCCACAATAATCTCTTTTTACGAACTTTTAGGAGGCGTACTTTTTTTCTCCGTCTTCCTGTTTTTCACGGGTAGTTTCGATGCAAAATTCTTTAAAATCTCCAATTCCGATTGGTTTTATCTCATCATTCTCAGCACTTTTTGTACCGCTTATGCCTTTATCGCATCTGTAAAAGTGATGAAATTTCTAAGCCCCTACACGGTAATGCTTACCATAAATCTCGAACCTATTTACGGCATTATTCTAGCAGTAATCGTATTCAAAGAAACCGAAAAAATGAGTGTCAATTTCTACATCGGCGTACTCATCATCCTATCCACAGTAATTTTAAATGGAGTTTTAAAATATTTCCACAAAGCTTCCAAATAGTTTAATCGTTGATGCGTTGATGCGTTGATGCGGTTATTTGTAAAAAGAAGGTTTAATAGTTGATTTGTTAGAAACGTTTATAAGTTCTTTAATTAGCTATTAAAACCTGTCAGGTATAAATTGGTTTTTTTCAACCCAATAACCAATAACTTTTTATATGTCTTTTGTGTTTATAAAGCTACCCAGTAAAGCTTAAATGACCTTATATTCCTTATATGGTGAAAAAATGTTTATTTGGTTATTCGTTTAATCCTTGATTTGAAAAAATCCTTGATTTGGCTATTTAATTGGCTGTTCAAATCCATCAACTCACTTTCCAACAACCAACAACCAAAAACCATCAACTAAATATTATCAAATCATTATCAATTTCCAATCATTAAATTTTTCCATCTTTAAATTTAGAACTATATTTGCCTACTAAAATTAAATTAAAACGCACAAACCCTATGGAATATTTAGATTTTGAGCTTCCTATAAAAGAATTAGAAGACCAATTAGACAAATGTGAAATCATCGGACAAGAGTCCAATGTTGATGTAACCACAACTTGCAAACAAATTGAGAAAAAATTACAAGAAACCAAACGTGAAATATATAAAAATCTAACCGCTTGGCAGCGCGTACAATTGTCTCGCCATCCAAGTCGTCCTTACACTATGGATCACGTTAGGGCTTTATGCGGAGACACATTCCTTGAAATGTTCGGCGATCGAAATTTCAAAGACGACAAAGCAATGATTGGTGGATTAGGAAAAATTGGCGGACAATCTTTTATGATTGTTGGTCAACAAAAAGGTTTTAATACTAAAACTCGTCAATTCCGTAACTTCGGAATGGCAAATCCTGAAGGATATAGAAAAGCATTGCGATTAATGAAAATGGCAGAAAAATTCGGTATTCCTGTTTTAACATTAATTGACACTCCCGGAGCCTATCCAGGATTGGAAGCCGAAGAACGCGGACAAGGTGAAGCTATTGCAAGAAACATCATCGAAATGATCCGTTTAAAAGTACCAATTATAGCTGTAATTGTTGGTGAAGGTGCTTCTGGTGGTGCATTAGGAATTGGTGTTGGTGACAGAGTTTATATGTTAGAAAATACTTGGTATTCTGTAATTTCTCCGGAATCTTGTTCTTCTATACTTTGGAAAAGTTGGGAATACAAAGAGCAAGCAGCTGAAGCATTAAAATTGACTTCCGCTGATATGAAAAAACAAAAATTAGTAGACGATATTATCCCTGAACCACTTGGTGGAGCGCACTATGACCGAGAAACTACATTCAAAACTGTAGAACAATATATCTTGAAAGGGTACAATGAATTGAAAGACTTATCAACAACTGACTTAGTTGCCCAAAGAATGGACAAATACAGTAAGATGGGCGAATTTAAGGAGTAAATTCTTACAAACAAATGTTAAATCCGAAGCCCAATGGTTTCGGATTTTTTTTTGGTTATAAACAAAAAATAGTTGGTTATCAACAATTATTTCTAATAACTCCTAGAGGAATTTTTTTATTTTTTTGTTACTTTCGCTACATGGAAAAATTCGTAAACCTCAACCCAATAAAAGTAGATAAAACTACTATTATCAATTTAGAAAAAGGGAAACTCCCGCCACAAGCACTAGAACTTGAAGAAGCAGTTTTAGGCGCCATGATGATTGATAAAAAAGGTGTTGATGAAGTAATCGATATTTTACAAGCTGATGCGTTTTATAAAGACGCCCATAAACATATATTTGATGCGATTTTTCAGTTGTTCACAGATTCTCAACCAATTGACTTATTAACAGTTTCGGCACAGCTAAAAAAGAGTGCCAAATTAGAATTGGCTGGTGGTGATTTTTATTTGATACAATTAACTCAAAAAATATCTTCTTCGGCACATATCGAGTTTCACTCAAGAATTATCCTACAGAAATTTATCCAACGAAGTTTAATCCGAATTTCATCTGAAATCATTGAGGAATCCTACGATGAATCTACAGATGTTTTTGATTTATTAGACAAAGCAGAATCTAAATTATACGAAGTTACTCAGGGAAATATCAAACGTAGTTCTGAAACAGCGCAAAGTTTGGTAATTCAAGCTAAAAAGAGAATTGAAGAAATTGCCGGAAAAGAAGGTTTGAGCGGAGTTGCAACTGGTTTCGACAGTTTAGACAAAGTAACTTCTGGATGGCAACCAAGCGATTTAATTATCATTGCTGCCCGTCCAGGTATGGGAAAAACTGCATTTGTACTTTCAATGGCACGAAATGTCGCTATAGATTTCGGACATCCAGTAGCGCTATTTTCTCTAGAAATGTCATCTGTTCAGTTAATTACAAGATTAATTTCTTCTGAAACAGGATTGTCATCAGAAAAATTAAGAACTGGAAAATTAGAAAAACACGAATGGGAACAATTGAGTATTAAAGTAAAAAATCTGGAAAAAGCCCCTCTTTTCATTGATGATACTCCTTCACTTTCAATATTTGATTTAAGAGCAAAATCCAGACGTTTGGCTTCTCAACACGGAATTAAACTCATTATTGTGGATTATTTACAATTAATGACTGCGGGCGGAAGCAACGGAAAAGGTGCTGGAAATAGAGAGCAAGAAATTTCTACAATTTCCAGGAATTTAAAAGCCTTAGCAAAAGAATTAGGCGTACCCGTAATTGCATTATCACAATTATCTCGTGCCGTAGAAACGCGTCCCGGACACAAACGACCTTTACTTTCCGATCTTAGGGAGTCGGGAGCGATTGAGCAAGATGCGGATATTGTTTCATTTATTTACAGACCCGAATATTACAAATTAGACGAATGGGATGATGAAGGAAGTTCGCCAACACAAGGGCAAGCGGAATTTATTATAGCCAAACACAGAAACGGAAGTTTAGAAAGTGTGCGTTTGAAATTTGTTGGAAACCTCGGTAAATTTGAAAATTTGGAAAGCTATAGCGGTAGTTTTGATGATTTACCTTCAAAAATGAATCACGATGACAATCCATTTCAAACCAAAAACTTACCTTCAGCAAACGAAGCTTTTGGAAGTAATTTGAATAGTTTTGACGACGATAGCGACGTTCCATTTTAAATACAACAGCTCCCGTGACATTCCGCTTTTTGATTCGGAAATTAAAATAGGTTTATTTATTGTATTCACTTAGAAGCGTGTTTAAAGTTGAACCCAAAATTGTAAGTTGTTTAAATAAACATTTCTTATCTTTTGGAGCGAATTGTCCTCTTGTATTTGGAATTGCAATTCCCGCTTTCGGCTATATCTCTTCGCTACGCTACGAGGATACCGCCTCAATCAGGGCTGTTTTTAAAGATAATTAGGTTATTTGTTAATTTGGTTATTTAGAAAATCTAAAATCGAGGGGTTTGCGCGAAGGGTGGCAGCGGAAATCCTCTGTGGAACGAAGTGGAACAGAGATTGCAGCGAACGACCTGACCGAGTTTTGTAAAGATTGCCTCGTACCTCGCAATGACCTAAACGAGGGCGCGCCCAAATAAAAAAAAGAAAATTGGTTGTGTATTGTTTTCAAACAAATCTAAAGTAATGTTTCCGTTCGCTTCACTTTTCCGCTTTCGGTTTCTATGAATTTTGGCACAAAACGAATTGTTTTTGGTTTTTCGTAAATCGCTAAATTCTCAAATACCAAATCATCGAAAAGGGTTGGTTTTCCTTCAATGACAATAAGTACTTGCTCGCCTAATTTTTCATCGGGGATTCCAATTACAAAAAAACGCTGCTTAATTTTATCGGAAAGTTTCGCTTCAATTTGCTCAGGAAATAGTTTGACACCGCCGCTATTTATGACATTATCTATTCTTCCCAACAAGAGAAATTGGGTTTCAGAAAGAAGTTCAACTAAATCATTGGTAACAATATTTGTATCGGAAATTCTTGGTGCAACGATTACCAAACAGCCTCTTTCATCGGTTGCGATTTTCACGTTTGGCAAAACCGAGAAGTACTTCTCCCCTATTTCTTTGACAGCAATATGGGTAATTGTTTCGGTCATTCCGTAGGTTTCAAAAATTTGCGTTGGTACTTTTAAAAGTTGATTTCGAAGGGTTTCGCTAATTTTTGCACCGCCAACAATCAGTTTTTTGACTTTAGATAATTCAGAAATCGAGTTTTGAACTTGCATTGGAACCATCGCAACAAAATCGTAATTACGTTTATTGTCTTTCAATGGAATGGAAGTTGGCGTTACAAAGTCCATTTCAAAACCTAAAATCATGCTTCTAATAAGCATCATTTTACCTGCTATATAATTTGTTGACAAACAATTCAAAACCCGATTTCCTGATTTTAAATCGAAAAATTCGGCTGTTGCCAATGCAGAATTGATCATTGCTTGTTTTTCAAGATTGATTTTCTTGGGAAAACCCGTTGTTCCTGAAGTTGTAACCGTGATAAAGGCTTTTTTGTTGAACCATTCCAATAGAAATTCGCCCGTAATTCTTTCAAAATCGTCGCCTTCTTTTATTAAATCGTGCGCAGCAAGAAGTAGCTTTTCTCTATCAAGAGAAATTCCATTCCATTTGAAATTTGGGTGAACAGTATTGTAATTTTGGTTATTCATTAATTACGATTTCATCGGTTTGAATTGGACTTACTTTGCCCGTCAATTTTTCTTTCCAATTGGTCCATTTGTATTTTTTTGCCATTATAAATAGGATAATTGGATAGGTAATTGCAATGGAAATTATCATTTCATTGAGCGTATTTGCTGTATTTTCCACACCTGAATAGCGGAATAAAGCATCGGTTTGCAAGGCTGAAAAATCAGAAGTTAGCAAAATGGATGCCATCAGATTATTTCCTAAATGGAATCCCAAAGCCAATTCTAAACTATCATCCATTAAGGTCATAATTCCAAGTAAAAGTCCTGTTCCGATGTAAAAAATCATTACGCCAAAACCCATTTCGGCAACTTCAGGATTGGCACTGTGAAATAATCCGAAAACAATTGAGGTGAATAACAACGGAAACCATCTGTTTTTGACTACAATTCCGATTTGTTGCATCAAATATCCACGAAATAAATATTCTTCTAAACCAATTTGAAAAGGGAATAAAAGCAAGCTAATTGCTAGTAAAATAAAGAATTTTGTGGGATGAAAATTCCAAATGATATTGGAGCTGTCAGCATAATAAGACGCTGCAAATCCTAAAACAGAAATAACGACAATCAATCCAAATGAGAATAGAATTCGTTTGAAATCTACCTTTTCTCTTGACGTTGTGAGCGTTATTATGTTTCGTTCATTTAAAAAATAAACCAATAAAAACAACATTCCCAATAGGAAAACAAAGGGCAATAAATTGATTACCAAACTGAGATTATTTGGAATATCTTTCATTAAATCATACGCTTCTTTCATTTGTTTGTCGGACATCATAAAATACATTATGAAATTTCCAATGAAAATTCCTGTGGTCAAAAGCGCTGTAATCACTACTCGCCACCACGTATTATTACCTTTGTACGCTTGTTCTATAAACATAAAATTGAAATTTAATTTGTTAGCCAATTTAACTATTATTTTAAGTATAAATCAATTACTTTGCGAAAAATTAATTCTAAAACAATAATGATACAAATTTACCATAATTCAAGGTGTTCAAAATCAAGAGAATGTTTACATTTATTAGAACATTCAGATGTGGAATTTGAAATAATAAAATATTTGGAAACACCACCTACATTTGAAGAATTAGAAGCACTTATTAGCAAATTAGGAATAAATCCACTAGAATTGATTCGTAAAAAAGAAAAACTATGGCTTGAAAATTTCAAAAGCAAGGAATTTACAGCTAAAGAACTGATTCAAATAATGGTTTCAAATCCAATTCTGATTGAAAGACCAATTGTAGTCAATGGAAAGAAAGCAATTATTGCAAGACCAACTGAAAAAACATCAGAAATTCTTTAATAATTTAATTTAACAAACCTTTGTGAAGCCAAGCCTAAACCAAGTTTTACTTTTGCAGTCTTATATAGAAATACAATTTAATTATATGAAAAATTTAAAAACAGCATTTTCTTTCTTACTACTTTCGGTTACAATTTTGACTTTCGGACAAACGAGACCCGAAGTCAAAAAAGTTAAAATTTCGGGAACTGTAATCGAAAAAGTGAGCAAGCAAGCATTAGAATATGCTACGGTAACCTTTATAAACAATAGAAATCCTAAAGCTATTTTTGGAGGTATTACAAATGCCAAAGGAGAATTTGACATTGAAATAAATGCTGGAAGTTATGATGTGAAAATCGAATTTATCTCGTTCAAAGCCACTGAACTTAAACAACAAAGTCTTAAGGAAAGTACGAATTTAGGGCAAATTGCACTTGATGAAGATGCCAATCAATTGAATGAAGTCGTGATTCGTTCTGAAAAAACTACGGTTGAAATTAAACTCGACAAAAAAGTATATAATGTAGGTTCCGATTTAATGGTAAAAGGAGGAACGGTAAGCGATGTTTTGGATAATATTCCTTCGGTTTCTGTCGATTCTGACGGAATTGTAAGCCTTAGAGGAAATGCTAATGTTCGGATTTTAATAGACGGAAAACCATCCAATGCCATTAATATTGCTGAGGCTTTGCGTCAAATTCCTGCCGATGCCATCGATAAAGTTGAAGTTGTAACCAATCCTTCTGCTCGTTATGATTCTGAAGGTGGCGGTGGACTTTTGAATATTATTCTGAAAAAAGGAAAAAATAAAGGACTTAACGGAACGGTGATTGCCTCTGGTGGAAACCCAGAAAATTACGGACTTTCAGGGAATGTAAATTTCAAATCGGAAAATTTTAATGTTTTCACCACAACGGGATACAATTATAGAACCAATCCAGGACATTTTTTATTCAATACCGAATATTTAAATCCAAATGGTTCCACTCGAAATTACATTAACGAATTAAGAAATAACGAGCGTTTAAGTAAAGGTTATAATTCTAATTTTGGTATTGATTTATACATCGACAAAACCACAACTTGGTCAAACGCGATGAATCTTAGGAGAAATGACGGTGGAAATCCCGAAACTATTTCCTACACAAATTTCGATGTAAACCATATTTACACCACTACCAATTACCGTTTTAACGATCAATTGAGTAATAGTTTGGATGCTGAATACACAACTAATTTTACGAAAAAATTCAAGAGAGACGGGCATAAATTTACAATTGACGGTGCTTTTTCTAAAAATAGCGATAATGATTATTCTATTATCACTAGTTCAATTACGGAGAAAACAAGCAACGAACAAAAGCAAAATCGCAACACAATTCAATCCGATTATGTACTTCCTTTTGGAAAAGCAAATCAGTTTGAATTTGGCTACAAAGGCGACTTTAATAAATTAATTACCGATTATAAAGTTGGTGCTTTTGATGCTGGAGGAAATTATACACCAAACGCACAATACACCAATATCCTTGATTATAGAGAAAATATAAATGCTTTGTATTCCCAATTTGGTACTAAAGTCAACAAATTTTCTTTCTTATTTGGATTACGTTGGGAGAATTCAAAAATTCAAATCAACCAGTTGGTAACCAATGAATTTAACACTCAAAAATACAGTAATTTCTTTCCGAGTGCCTTTGTAACCTACGAACTTTCCGATCAAAGTAGCATTTCTTTGAGTTATAGCAAAAGAATTTCAAGACCAAGAGGACGTCAAATAAACCCGTTTTCAAGCTATTCAAGTAACATAAATATCTTTAAAGGAAATCCAAATTTGAAACCAGCATTTACAGATGCAATTGATTTTGGGTACTTAAGACGTTGGGACAAACTGACTTTCAATACCTCAATGTATGCGAATAAAACAACCGATTCCTTTCAATTTATCCGTCGTGAAAGTGGCGATTTTGTAAACGGAACTCCCGTTATTTTAATGACACCAATAAATTTGGCTACAGAATACCGTTACGGATTTGAATTTACCTTAAATTATTCCCCATATAAGTGGTGGAAATTAAACAGTAATTTCAACTTCTATAAATACCAAACACAAGGAGATTTCTCCTATACCAATACCCAAAACGTAATTATTACTCAAAATTTCGATAACGCAGCATCGTCATGGTTCACCAGATTAACGTCAAAAGTTACTTTGCCTTACAAAATTGATTGGCAAACCAACGTAACCTACAATGGACCTGAAAACAATGCGCAAGGAAAAACATTGGGAGTTGTAGGCGCCAATTTAGGCTTCAGCAAAGACGTATTTAAAGACAAAGGAACCATTGCATTAAATGTTCAAGACGTTTTCAATTCTCGAAAAAGAATGTTTGACACCAACATTACAAATGTGTTAAACTCGTATACCGAAATGCAACGAAGCACCCGATTAATCACGCTATCCTTCACTTATCGATTCAATAAGAAAAAAGAAGAGCGCAGCAAACCCCAAAAAGGTGGTGAAAATGGAGATGATTTCCAAGGATAATACAATGCAATTATTAATTCAAACACACTCTAAACGCTTTCAGAAATGAAGGCGTTTTTTATTTATTTGGGCGCGACCCTCGAAAAATTCGGGTCAGGCTATTCGCTCCAATCTTTGTTCCACTTCGTTCCACAAAGGATTTCCGCTGCTATCCTTCGCGCAAACCCCGATTTAAGATTTAAGATTTAAGATTTAAGATTTAAGATTTCCCGAATTACCAAATTACCAAATAACCAAAATCCCTTTCCTCACAACAATCGTCGGCAGGCTGGATACTGAGTATCTGAGCAGAAATCAATCGTCGGCAGGTCGGATACTGAGTATCTGAGCAGAAAACGATCGTCGGCAGGTCGGATACTGAGTATCTGACAAGAAATCAATCGTCGGCAGGTCGGATACTGAGTATCTGACAAGAAAACGATTGTCGGCAGGTCGGATACTCAGTATCTGACAAGAAAACGATCGTCGGCAGGTTGGATACTGAGTATCTGACAAGAAATCAATCGTCGGCGGGTTGGATACTGAGTATCTGAGCAGAAATCAATCGTCGGCAGGTCGGATACTCAGTATCTGAGCAGAAATCAATCGTCGGCAGGTCGGATACTGAGTATCTGAGCAGAAATCAATCGTCGGCAGGTCGGATACTCAGTATCTGAGCAGAAAACGATTGTCGGCAGGTCGGATACTGAGTATCTGACAAGAAATCAATCGTCGGCGGCTTGGATGAGGGTCATCCGACCAGAAATCAATCGTCGGCGGCTTGGATGAGGGTCATCCGACCAGAAATCAATCGTCGGCGACTTGGATGAGGGTCATCCGACCAGAAAACGATCGTCGGCAGGTCGGATGAGGGTCATCCGAGGAGAAAACGATCGTCGGCAGGTCGGATGACCCTTTTCTGAACTCAAACAAATTAATTTGAAAAAGGCTTTTTAGATTTGAAACAAATTAATTTGAAAAAGGCTTTTTCAATTTCTAAAAATAATAATTTTTTAAAAAGCCAAAATATAAAAACAAGAAAATGAATAATCAATTAGCCCCGATTGAGGCGGTATCCTCGCAGCGAAGCGAAGAGATATAGCCGAAAGCGGGAATTGCAATGGCAAATACAAGAGGACAATTCGCTCCAAAATATGCGGAATTAAAGTATTGGTTATTTGCTGTGAAATTATATAATATCTGGGGGATTTGGGTGAATATATTAAAACAAATATATACATTTGGAAAATATTAGAATTGTCAATTTATACCCATTATATGTTACAAGAAAAAGTTATCGTTGGTAGTGAAGAATGGTGTTCGTTCCCAATATTAGGGATTCCCACGATTAAAGCACGTGTTGATTCTGGTGCAAAAACATCGGCATTGCACGCCATTAATATTGCTCCTTTTATTAAAGAAGGGGAAAATTGGGTGAAATTTGACATCAATCCGATTCAGAATAATGTGAAAACTGTTATTCATTGCGAATCGAAATTGGTGGATAAAAGAATTGTGAAAAGTTCGAGTGGTTTTAGGGAACAACGCTACGTGATTGGGTCGGAACTTGAAATTGGCGGTAAAAAATGGGCGATAGAAATTACTTTGACCAATCGAGATTCGATGGGTTTCCGAATGCTTTTAGGGCGTGAGGCGATGAGCGGTAGGGTTCTTGTGGATCCTGAACAAAAATATTTATTGGGGGAACCTACTTCTGATATTCTGAAAAATCTATATAAAACTTCTGAAAAAGCGGTTACTGGACTTCGAATTGGTTTGCTGGCGAGCAACAAAGAATTGTATTCCAACAAGCGAATTATGGAAGCTGGGGAAATGCGTGGGCACGAAATGCACTTTTTGAATATCAAGGAATGTTATATGAAACTTGATGCGACGACTCCCGAAATTCATTATCGTGGTGGTAGAATTTTAAATGATTTTGACGCTATTATTCCTAGAATTCGTCCGAGTATTACTTTTTATGGTTGTGCGTTGACGCGTCAATTTGAGGCTTTGAAAGTATATTGTTTGAATTCGGCAGCTGCGATTACACAATCTCGTGATAAATTATATTCGTTGCAATTGCTGTTGAATCACGGTGTTGATATTCCAACGACGGGTTTTGCAAATTCGCCTTTGGATACGAATGATTTGATAAAAATGGTTGGTGGTCCACCATTAATCGTGAAATTATTGGAAGGAACGCAAGGAAAAGGGGTTGTTTTGGCAGAAACAAAAAAAGCGGCAGAAAGTGTAATTAATGCTTTCAAAAGTTTAAATGCCAATATATTAGTTCAGGAATTTATTAAAGAAGCCAACGGAAAAGACATTCGTTGTTTTGTAATTGATGGGAAAGTGGTTGCGGCAATTCAGCGGGAAGCAATGCCTGGAGAGTTCAGAGCTAACATTCATTTAGGTGGAACTGCTTCAATCATAAAAGTTACTGCCGAGGAAAAGCGAATTGCCATTAAAGCGACAAAAGCTATGGATTTGAAAGTGGCAGGTGTTGACATTATTCGTTCGGCAAAAGGTCCTTTATTGTTAGAAGTGAATTCGTCGCCAGGTCTTGAAGGCATTGAAGGCGCTACAAATAAAGATATTGCTGGCGAAATGATTTTGGCAATTGAGAAGAATTTCAAACACAAATTATAGTAGGATTTT
>CANIFM010000079.1 GCA_947466955.1 Bacteroidota bacterium | reverse complement strand
TCTTACGGGAATCAAAATATAAATGTTTCAGTTTCTACAGGTTCCTTAACTATTGGTAATTACAACAATTCTTATACAAGTACAACAACTCCAATTGGAACGGGAAATACTTTTACGGGCAATGCTAACGGAAGTTTTACAACTAGTTTAGTAGCGGGAAATACAAATGCTATTTCTCAAACTCTAAATTTCACTACCCCAGTTACTCTTGGATTAACTTGTAATCCATTAGTTGGTGTTACTGTTGCATCATTGTCAAATGAAGCTTTTGTAGTAAAAAGTGATATGGATAAAACAATAACAATTACTAATCCAACCAATCAGCTCTTAATTGATACCGATTATGATGGAATATATGAAAGTGGAATTACTAAATTCTCATCTTTTGATGTTCGATTTGTTTTAAACCCTGCGGTATTATTACCTGCAACAGGGACACCGCCAGCTATTGATTTTAAAATTCAAACCTACTTGTCTAATTCAATTAGTTTTGCTCATAGAAATCTATCTACAACCCAAACAAGTACCGCTAGCTTTAGTTTTTATGCAGATAGTCTTTCAAAGGATTCAGACGCAGATGGAACTACTGATCAATTGGATAATGATAGTGATAATGATGGAATTCTAGACATTGTAGAAGGTCAGTTAGGTAATAAAGTTATAACAAATGTTGATTTAAACAAGAATGGTTTAGACGATACATTTGAACCAATAGTAGCACCTATAGATTCAGATGTTGATAGCGTTTCAGATTACGCAGATTTAGACAGTGATAATGATGGAATATTAGATTCAGTTGAAACTGCAATTGATACAGATGCTGACTTAACGAAAAACTTCCGTGATAAAGATAGCGATGGAGATACTTGTAACGATGTAGTTGAAGCAGGTTTTACAGATGGTAACGCTGATGGTATTCTTGGAAACAGTCCAATTACTGTTGATGCAAATGGAAAAGTAACAAGTGGAACTAATGGTTATACAACTCCAGCTGGTTCGCCAATTGCGTATTACCTAATTACCGCAACGCCTGTAATTAATGCACAACCAACTGCAACTACAAATTGTGTAGCGCAAACCGCCGATATTACAATGACGGAAAATGGTGGTAACAATATTAAATGGCAAGTTTCAACTGATAATGGAATTACATGGACTGACGTTTCAAATAACGCCACTTATTCAGGAGCAACAACAAATACTTTACACATTACTGGAGTTACTAGCGGATACAAATACCGAACCGTATTAACAAGAAATGAAAGCGCTTGTAGTCCTGTTCAGTCAAATGTTGTTACAGTAATTCTAACAGGTTCCCCAGTTGTTGTTGATGTGGTAATGAAACAATGCGATGCTGATGTAGATGGAAAATCAACATTCAATTTAACATCTTATAATACTCAAATTTCTACTAATTCAGTAAATGAAACTTTTTCGTATTATACTTCGCAAACAGGGGCTAGCACAGCAAATCCTGCTGAATTAATTACGAATCCAACAAATTATAGTAATACAACTCCTTATCTTATGGATGTTTGGGCAAGAGTAATTAATTCTGCTGGATGCCCAAGTACAGCCAAGATAACATTAAATGTTTATGTTACCTTGCCTTCTACATATACACTTCCAACGCAACCATCGCCAATTTGTGATGATAATAGAGATGGAATTGCGACTTTTGATTTAACTGCTACAAAAACAGCTATTGAAGCATTATTTCCAAGTATAGGTTATACGGTTGTATTTTATAGAAACCAAGCCGATGCAATTGCTCAGACAAATGCTATTACTACTATTTCAAATTATAGTAATATTGGATACCCTACTACACAAGATATTTGGGTTCGTGTAAATAGTGGATTAAGTACTTGTTATAGCTTGGGAAAATATTTTACAATTAATGTTGAAGCTTTACCAATTGCAAGTCCGGTAATTATAGCAAGACAATGTGATGACAACCAAGATGGAAAATTCACTTTCAATACGGCTACTTTAGAATCTACACTATTGAATGGACAGTTAAATAAAATTATTACTTATTTTGATGCTTCAAATAATCCATTAAGAGATGCAAACAATGTTTTAATTACCAGTCCTTTTCCTGCTACTTTTACAACTACTTCTCAAACCATAAAAGCCGTTGTAGCTAATAATACTGCACAAAGTTGTTCGGATTTTACCTCAATTATTTTTAACGTAGATCCTTCTCCAGTTGTAATTAATACCGTAATGACAATCTGTGATATTGATTTAGATGGAAAAGCTACCTTTGATTTAACAGCGAACAATAGCCAAATTTCAGCTAATGCTGCTAATGAAGTTTTTACCTATTATAAATCTCAAACAGGCGCAAATACTCAAAATTTTGCGGAAGAAATTACTACTCCAACAGCTTTTATTAATACAATAATTCATACTATGGATGTTTGGGTAAGAGTTGTTAGCATTAATGGTTGCAGCAATTTAGCAAAAGTAACATTAAATGTTGTAGTCGCTTTCCCTTCAACCTATACTGTACCAACAACCCCAATTTGTGATGATAACCGAGATGGCATTGCAACTTTCAATTTAACAGGAACAAAAACAACAATTGAGTCTTTGTTGCCGCCTTCTGGATATTCTGTTAGTTACTATAAAAACCAAGCGGATGCTTTAGTGCCAATTAATGCAATAACAGATCTTACTAATTACAGTAATATTGGTTATCCAAATACGCAACAAATATGGGTTCGTGTTGATAATACTTTGAGCGCTACATGCTTTAGTTTAGGAGGCTAT
Organism: Bacteroidota bacterium; assembly: GCA_947466955.1. Lineage (GTDB taxonomy): Bacteria > Bacteroidota > Bacteroidia > Flavobacteriales > Flavobacteriaceae > Flavobacterium. Next base: position 8,876 of record CANIFM010000079.1, on the reverse strand, counting down.
ATAACTTTAAATGTAGAAGCTTTACCAACTGCAAATCCTGTTCTAATTAATCGTGAATGTGATGATAATCAAGATGGAAAATTTACGTTCAATACGACCAATTTAGAAGCAACAGTTTTGAATGGACAAACCAACGCTACTGTAACAGTTACGTATTTTGATGGTAATAATAATCCTTTGAGAGATGCCAATGGCGTAGCGATTACCAGTCCATTTCCTAGTTCTTTTACAACTACTTCACAAACGATAAAAGCAGTTGTAACTAATAATACACCCCAAAGATGTTCAGATCAAACTCTTATCATCTTTACTGTCGATGTAAAACCTATGGCAAATCCAGTAGGACCATTTATAGTTTGCGATAATGAAGTAGATCCATTATTACAAGACGGAAAATTTGCCTTTAATACTTCTGCATTTGATTCGATTCTTTTAGGATCACAAACGGGGATGACCGTGAAATATTACGATGAAAATGGAATTCTATTACCAAGTCCATTACGAAATCCATTTCTAACGAGAACACAAACTATTAAAGCAGTTGTTGAAAATCCATTAAATACAAACTGTATTGCTCAAGAATTTATTGTATTTAAAGTAAATCCATTACCAAAAATCAATTTGAATTCAAATGGTTTTGAAGATGAAGTCATCTGTTCTAATACTCCGTCAATGAGTGTTAATTTAAATGCAGGAATTCAAGATGGTTCTCCAACTAGTAATTATACTTACCAATGGTCAAAAAACGGAAACGATTTAATTGGTGAAAACTCCTATAATTTGAATAATGTAAACAGCATAGGAATCTACAGAGTTGTTGTGACTAATTCTTCTGGTTGTAACAGAACTAGAACTATAAAAGTTGTTGCTTCAGATATAGCACATATTGATTCTATTATAGTTACAGATTTAACTGAAAATAATACTATAACCGTGAATTTAGTTGCAGGTGGAACTGGCGATTATGAGTTTAGTATAGATGAGCATTTAGGATATTTCCAAAATTCAAATGTTTTTTACGATGTTTCTCCAGGAATTCACACGGTTTATATTAGAGATAAAAATGGTTGTGGTCCAGATGTAACAGCTATTGTTAATGTAATGGGCTTTCCAAAATTCTTTACTCCAAATAATGACGGATATAATGATTATTGGGGTATAAAAGGAGTTGATTCCTCAATAGGATATATTCTTTATGTATATGACAGATATGGAAAACTAATTAAAAATATTGTCCCTGGTAGTCAAGGTTGGGATGGAAATTATGACGGAAATCCTATGCCGGGATCTGATTATTGGTATAATATTAAATTAGATAATGGAAGAGAAGCTAAAGGACATTTTTCTTTAAAAAGATAGAATACTAATTTCAATAAAAAACAACAATCTTTTGGTTGTTGTTTTTTTTTTATCAAATATCTTTAACTTCTAATTTAGTATAATTGAAAACAATCAAGTTTTTAATTTAAAATAATAGATGATATTTAAAATAAATTTATATTTTTGTAATCGATTGCATAAGTTGAATTGAATCATTAAGTAATCATTACAATTTAGAATTTACACATAATTTATTTACATAAACAACCATTATAAATGAAAAAAATAGTATTGCTTGGCACTTTTTTATTTTTTATGAACAATGCTTCAGGGCAAAATTATTACATGACACATCCAGAAGGATTTGGTGCAGCAGCTACAGGAGGAGGAAACGCAAATCCAGTTACCGTGACAACCTATGCCGCTTTAAAAACTGCACTAAGTTCTACTTCAACTGCAAATTCAGTAATTTTAGTTTCAGGAGTTATTGACTGTGTTTATACTAGCGTAATGCTTACTAATAAAACAATAATTGGGTTGCCTGGAGCTCGGCTTAGAAATACCCAAATTACAGTTGGAAATTCTGTAACATCTGCTCAAAATTCGGGAATATTAAATATAAAATCTGGATCAAATAATGTAATTATTAGAAATTTGATTTTTGAAGGTCCTGGTGCGTACGATGTGGATGGTAGGGATAATCTTACCGCTGACGGTTGCACAAATCTCTGGGTTGACCATTGTGAATTTCAAGATGGAATGGATGGTAATTTTGACAATAAAGGTCTTTCAGACAATATTACTATTTCATGGTGTAAATTTACCTATCTGAAACCAGCAATTGCAGGAGGTTCCGGAGGTTCAAATGACCATAGATTTTCAGATTTAGTAGGTTCTGATTTGAATGATGCTCCAGTAGATGGACATTATAGTATTACTTTTCAAAATTGCTATTGGGCTGATGGTTGTAAAGAAAGAATGCCAAGAGCTAGAAATGCCGAACTACATATCTTAAATTGTTACTACAATACAACTGTTTCTGGTTCATTGGCGATTGGACTTGGTGGTGGCGCACACAATCTTACATGTTATGTAGAAAACACTCACTTTGCTAGAATTAGTTCAGTTTATAGAAATTATTTTAGTACTGATGGTGGAACCGTTGCACTTACTTTTAGTGGCTGTCTTAGTGGAACTTCAAATGTTGGTACAGTAACAAGACCAACTTATGCCTATACAGTGATTCCAGTAAATGATGTCGCGACTTTTATCCCAAACGCAACCTGTGGAGCAGGAGCAACCTTAAATGTAACCGCTGCTGGTGTAATGTCAACTAGTTGTATTCTAGCTACAGAAAATCATGTTTTCAATACTGAAATAGTTCATTATCCATCATTTGTAGATACCTTATTAAATGTTGATTTGCCAAACACTATTGAAGGTGGTTTGTCGTTAGATATCTATTCAATAAAAGGCGAAAAAGTATTTTCTTATTTAAAGAATGTAATTCCTTCTGAAAAATTGCAACTTAATATAGGTAATTTGTCTAGTGGATTGTATTTATGTAATCTTAAAATAGGGGATGTTCCCACTACTTGGAAATTTATAAAAAAATAATATTGTAATTTTCAATCTTCAATAAAATCTTAAGTTTTAGTTGTTGAATATTTAATAATTTTACATTTAATAATTAAATATGTATTTTTATAGAAAGTTTCATTTATTTTCAGTTTTTTTTGGTTAAATGACAATAAATACATACGTTTGTGTAATCGATTACATGGTTAAGAAAAAGCTCTAGATAACTTAATTCAAATGATTTAACTAAAATAATATGACAAAAGAATATTTTTCAAGAATTAGTATTGCTTTAATCACCCTGATTATTGTTAATTATTCGTGTGCTTCAAAGCATCAAAATATTGATTTGGCTAGCAATAAGTCGTGGGAAAATATGCAAAAAACCATTAACGGAATTGAAGCTCCTGTTTTTATAAATAAAGTATTTGATATTACAAATTATGGTGCGCAATCTGGGGGTATAATTAATAATACTGAAGCATTTAATAAGGCAATTCAGGCTTGTTCTGAAAATGGAGGAGGTATTGTTTTGGTTCCTCAAGGGAAATTTCTTACAGGGGCAATACATTTAGAAAGTAATATTAACTTGCAAATTGAAGAAAATGCGGAAATTATTTTCAGTACGAATCCTGACGATTATCCGATAGTTCATACCTCATTTGAAGGAACAGAAGTAATGAATTACTCTCCTTTAATTTATGCATACCAAAAAACTAATGTTGCAATAACTGGAAAAGGTACTTTAAACGGTCAAGGAAATAACCAAAATTGGTGGTCTTGGTGTGGAAAAGATACCTATGGTTGGAAAAAAGGTGCTCCAATTCAAAATGTAGCGCGATTAATGGAAATGGCAGAAGCGGGAGTTCCTGTTTCTGAACGCGTTTTTGGAAATGGTTATAATTTACGCCCAAATTTCGTCGAGTTTTTTGAATGCAAAAATGTGATGCTTAAAGATATTAAAATTATAAATGCTCCATTTTGGTTAATTCACCCAATGAAATCAACGAATGTAATTATTGATGGCGTAACTGTAACAAGTCACGGGCCTAATAATGATGGTTGTGATCCGGAATATTCTAAAAATGTAATTATTCGTAACTGTAGTTTTAATACCGGTGACGATTGTATTGCAATTAAATCTGGTAGAGACGCAGACGGAAGACGTGTTGGAATTACTACTGAAAATGTTTTTGTTCAAAATTGTAAAATGTTTGACGGACATGGTGGTGTGTCTATTGGCAGCGAAATATCGGCTGGTGTTAGAAACGTTTTTGTTGAAAATTGTGTCATGGATAGTCCGGATTTAGACCGAGCAATTAGAATTAAAACCAATACTAAAAGAGGTGGTTTCGTTGAGAATTTATATGTTAGAAATATTGAAATTGGTGAAGTAGGAGAGTCGGTTTTGGGTATTGATTTGTTTTATTCTGTCCACGGAAATCAATCTGGAAACTATATGCCTCGTATTGAAAATATCTATTTTGAAAATATAAAAGTTAAAAATGGAGGAAAATTTGGTATTTTAGCCAAAGGACACAAAGAATCTCCTATAAAAAATATTCAGTTTAAAAACGTTACAATTGACAAAGTTAAATCTAACTATTCAATTGAAAATGTTCAGAATTTAACATTCATAAACACAAAAATCAATGGCACTTTAATTGAAAGTCCCAAAAATTAAAATTTCCCAACCTATTAATAACCAACAAATAATTAAATTATGAGTAGTAGAAGTTTATTTAAAAAAGGAGCAAATTTGTCATTTGCAGTAACCCTTTTTCTAGTATCACTCATGAGTACCGAAATTTGGGCTCAAAAAAACACAGCAATTAGTGGAACTGTTATTGACGCTTCTGGAGTTACTATTCCAGGTGTAAATATTATCGAAAAAGGAACAAAAAATTCTGTAAGTACAGATTTAGATGGGAAATTTTCAATTTCTGTTGCGAGTTCAAAAAGTGAATTGGTTTTTTCATATCTTGGGTATGAGACATTTTCACAAGTTGTAGGTCAAAAGAAGTCATTTAGTATTGTATTGAAAAATTCAGCAGCTAAACTTGATGAGGTTGTTGTAATTGGATATGGAACCTCAAAAAAATCAGATTTAACGGGCTCTGTTGCTTCAATTTCCGGTGATGATCTAAATAAATTATCTATTGCAAATGTTGCTGAAACTTTAACAGGACGTTTAGCAGGGGTTCAAGTAACTTCTGCCGAAGGTTCTCCAGATTCCGACATTCAAATTAAGATTCGTGGAAGTGGTTCTTTAACTCAAGATAGTTCTCCATTGTTAATTGTAGATGGATTTCCTGTAAATAGTATTAGTGATATTTCTCCATCTGATATTGAAAATATTACGGTTTTAAAAGACGCTTCTTCAACTGCTATTTATGGTTCTAGAGGAGCAAATGGAGTTGTAATTGTTACTACTAAAAGTGGGAAAGACAATACTAAAATAGCCGTAACTTACAATATTTACCATGGTGCTAAAAGAATTGCAAAAACTATTGATGTTTTGCAACCTGAAGATTATGTAAAATGGCAGTATGAGTATGCTTTAATGAAAAATGATTTGGCATCTTATGAGCAATACTTTGGTCCTTGGTCAAATTACAATCAATATGTTGGTCAAAAAGGTACCAATTGGCAAAGAGAAATTTATGGCCGTTTAGGTGAAGTTGTAAGTCAAGATTTAGGAATTCGTGGTGGTTCAGATAAAATGAATTTCAATTTTAATTATGCACGCTATGATGAAAAAGCAATTATGGTGGGTTCTGATTTTGTAAGAAATAACCTTTCCTTTAGTTTAAAAAATAAAGCTAGCAAAAAAGTTGATTTAACCTATACACTTCGGTATTCAGATACTCAAATTGATGGGGGTGGAGCGAATGAGCAAAAAGAAGTTTCAGCCTCTGCTGATGCGCGTTTGAGACATAGTGTAGGATATTCGCCAATCCCATTGCCTGGTTTAACTACTGATGATACGGATGAAGCAGTTGCAACTTATCTTATCAATCCTTTTGTAGCAGTTGCTGATAATGATAGAAGACAAATTAGAAAGAATTTTAATATGCTTACGAGTTTTTCATGGAAAATTAAGGACAACTTACAATTTAAGTCAGATATAGGTTTAGATAATTATAACTATTTGGATTACCGTTTCTTCGGAAGATCAACTTATTATGTTCATAACGTTCCATCTGCTGAAAATCAAAGATTACCAGCCTTGATATTTAGTGATCGTAAAGAATTGCGTTTTAGAAATGCAAATACACTTACTTATGATTATAAAAGTTCAAAGGGTAACAAATTAAAAATTCTCTTAGGAGAAGAAATGATTAATTTCAAATCAAACGAGGTAACAAGTACTATTCAAGGATTTCCAAAGCTTTTCAGTTTTGAAAATACTATAAATCTTTCTTCGCAAGGGAAACCACAATCTGTAAATAATTATTACAGTCCGGATGATAAATTACTTTCTTTCTTTGGTCGTGTTAATTACGATTTTCAAAAAAAATACCTGTTTACAGCAACTTATCGTGCTGATGGTTCAAGTAAATTTTCAGAAAATAATCATTGGGGCTACTTTCCATCGGTTGCTGTAGCTTGGAAAATTTCTGAAGAAAATTTTTTAAAGGATGTGTCTTGGATAAATACTCTTAAAATTAGATTGAGTTCTGGAGCTTCTGGAAATAATAATATTCCAACTGGACAAACTATACAATCTTTTCAATCATCTGCTTCTGCTTGGATAAATAACGTTTCAAACTATTGGTCAGCTTCTAATATTATGGCAAATCCAGATTTAAAATGGGAAACAACATTAACTAAAAACTTAGGGCTTGATTATGATTTTTTAAAAGGAAAAATTACAGGTTCTATTGAAACCTATAAAAACGTAACCACCGATTTATTAATCCGTTTTCCTGTTCCTGGTTCTGGCTATGATTACCAATATAGAAATATGGGTGAAGTACAAAATACAGGTGTCGAAGCATCTTTGAATTTAGTAGCTTTGGAAAAACCAAATTATGGGATTAATTTGTCATTCAATATTGGGATTAACAAAAACCGAATCAATTCACTTGGAGTTATGAATAATTTTGGCGTAGGTACAGGATGGGCTTCAACTTCAATAGGAAATGATTATGTAGTGAATGTTGGTGATCCTATTGGTTTAATGTACGGTTATCAAAATGATGGACGTTATGAAGTTTCAGATTTTAATTATTCAGGAGGAATTTATTCTTTAAAACCTGGAGTTGCAAATAGTTCTTATGCAGTTGGTGCTATTGCTCCTGGTTCTATGAAATTAAAAGATATTAATGGAGACGGAGTTGTAAATGCAGATGACCGAACTGTAATTGGAAATGCAAATCCAAAGCATACTGGAGGTTTTGTAATTAATGCAAATGCGTATGGTTTTGATCTTTCTGCCGCTTTCAACTGGAGCTATGGAAACGATATTTACAATGCTAATAAAATTGAGTTTACTTCAACAACAACTACTCCAATTGGTCAATACAGAAACCTAAGTTCAATAATGGAAGATGGAACAAGATGGACTAATCTTGATCCTGCTTCTGGAGCTTTAGTTACAGATCCTACCGCGTTAGCAGCACTTAACACAAATACAACAATGTGGTCTCCAGCAATGGCTAAATATGTTATGAGCGATTGGGCTGTAGAAGACGGTTCGTTTTTAAGACTTAATACCCTTACACTTGGATATACTATTCCTAAATCTATTGTTTCTAAACTAGGTATTTCTAGAATGAAAATTTATGCTACAGGTAATAATGTTTTCATTATTACTAAATATTCTGGTCTTGATCCAGAAGTTTCAACAAGACGAGCTACACCGCTAACACCGGGTGTAGATTACTCTCCATATCCTCGTAGCAGACAACTTGTATTTGGTTTAAACCTTACTTTTTAATTTAATAAATTACCTATAAAAATGAAAAAAATAGTACTAATTACAGTAATAATTATAACAGGGCTTTTTTCTTCTTGTCAAGATATAACAAATGATTACTTAACAGCGCCAACGGTATCAACCATGGATGAATCTGTAATTTTTTCAAATCCTGATTTAGCTAAAGGAGCCGTGGACGGAATAAAAATACCTTTCGCAGAAACCAACTCTTATAGAGGGCGATTCCTTCCTTGGTATGGACTTAATACAGATATTGAATGGTACAATTCATCCGAATCAACTACTTCAGGCGATAAACCAGATTTGTGTAATTATGATCCTAAACCTAATAATAGTGTTATGAATACCACTGATAATGTTTGGGCATCAATGTATTCTGGAATTGAGCGTGCCAATATCTGTATTCATGGATTGCGTTTATACGGAGACACTGCAAATAATACGGAATTAGCACAATTATTAGGAGAGGCATTAACTTTACGAGCAGTTTATTATGCCGACTTATTGAAAACTTGGGGTGATGTTCCAGCTCGTTTTGAACCAATAACTTCTGAAACTATTTATTTAGCGAAATCAAACCGAGATATAATTTACAAACAACTTATCCAAGATTTAGGAGAAGCTTCTAATTTAGTTGCATGGCCTAATGAAACTGTCGCAACTGCAACCGTTGAAAGAATTAATAAAGCATTTGTAAAAGGATTACGCGCTCGTTTAGCATTAGTTGCAAGTGGATTTCAACAATATCCAGATGCAGTTAGAAGAAGTAATGACCCTGAACTTTCCGTTGGAGTGATGTATCCTTTAGCACTAAGCGAATGTCGTGCTGTAATTGCTAGTGGAAAAGCACACTTGGAGACTTCCTTTGAAATGTTATGGAGAAAATACAACCAAGGAAATATTACTTCAGGTGGTGAATCTCTTTGGGAAATTCCTTTCGCAGATGGTCGTGGAAGAATGTTATATACATTTGCAGTTTATCACACAAGTATTGATCAATTTCAAGCTAACGGATCAGGAAAAGGTGGAGTTGCTG
>CANIFM010000078.1 GCA_947466955.1 Bacteroidota bacterium | reverse complement strand
GTAGTTAATTATTTACACGTTACTTTTGCCTAAATTAAAATTATAATTTAATATAAAACAAGTATGAAACATTTTAACAAGTTAGTCGTTGTTATTTGTCTTTTTGTGGGATTTGGTTCTCAAGCACAAGACATGAACAACCCTTGGTCTTTATCTTTTGGATCAAATGCAGTTGACACTAGAGTTAGCGCTGCATCTAGTATTAAAGATCAATTTTCTCAATATTTTAATATGAAAGACAACTGGAATGTTCTTCCATCTGTGTCTTATTTAAATATATCAAAATATGTTGGGGATAATTTTTCTTTTGGAGTTTCGGGTTCTGTAAACAAAATTTCTAAATTTGTAAATCCTAGAGTTGGAACTGATCCTTATTTAGTTTCTAACCCTGGAGATTTAAATTATTATGCTGTTGATGCAATCATCAAATACAGTTTTATGGATTTGATAAAATCTAAATCAATTGAGCCGTCAGCTCATATTGGTGGAGGTTATACCTTCCTTGGAGATGTTAGCGGTGGTACTATTAATGGTGGTCTTGGATTGACTTATTGGGTATCTGAGCAAGTTGGTATCTCATTACAATCAACTTACAAACATTCGTTTGACGATACAAGAATAGCAGGAACGGATGTTACTTCTCACATGCAACATTTCGCAGGGCTTATTTTCAAATTTGGCGGTAAAGATACAGATGGAGATGGAATTTATGATAGAGAAGATGCCTGTCCTGAAGTTTTCGGTTTAAAACAATATAAAGGTTGTCCTGATACAGATGGAGACGGAATTGTAGATGCTAGTGATGCGTGTCCAGAAGTTGCTGGTACAGTTGCAATGAACGGATGTCCTGATACTGATGGTGATGGAATTGCAGACAAAGATGATTCTTGCCCAGAAGTTGCTGGATTAAAAGCATTAAAAGGTTGTCCTGATACTGATGGTGACGGAATTGCTGATGCTGCTGATAAATGTCCAAATTTAAAAGGACCTAAAGAAAATGCAGGTTGTCCTTGGGCAGATACTGATGGAGATTCGGTTTTAGATAAAGATGACAAATGTCCTACTGTAAAAGGAACTGTTGCAAATAATGGTTGTCCTGAAGTTTCTGAAGAAGCTGTAAATAAATTAAATGAATATGCAAAAACTATATTGTTTAATTCAGGAAAATCATCTTTCCAAAAACAAACTTTACCTGTTTTAGTATCTATTACATCGATTTTAAAAGAATATCCTACCGCTAAATTTAGCCTTGAAGGACATACAGATAATACTGGTAAACCATCTGAAAATTTGGTTTTATCTAAAGAAAGAGCTGCTGCGGTTAAGAATTATTTAATAGCTAATGGTATTGCAGCTGACAGACTAACTTCTGAAGGTTTTGGAGATACTAGACCAATTGATAGTAACAAAACGGCTAAAGGAAAAACTAACAACAGAAGAGTTGAAGTGAAATTAACAAAATAATACTTCTGAATTGTTTAACTTATAAACCGTCTCTTTATAGAGGCGGTTTTTTTATAATAATTAGTATTGATTAAAATGGTATAAAAGATTTAAATACTTTATTGAGTATGTATTTAAAGAGGAATTTAATTATAAAACGCAATAAATATTTTTAAATTTCCATAAAAAATACGTTTGTTCTGTTATTAATCTTCTTCGTCCTCTTTCTCGATAGCATCTTTATAATCGGGGTATAAAAACTTATTATATGGGAATCTCGTGATATGAATTTCTCGAACCGTTTCATAAACTCGTTCCCGAAATTCCTCGAAATTTTCTTTGTTAGTTGCAGAAATAAACAAAGCATTTTCTTGACCTACATTATGCATCCAAGTGGTTTTCCATTCTTCTAAAGTGTAGTGTTTTTTCGTTTTTTCAGTAATTAAATCGTCCTCTTCAATTGTCAAATGTTTATAAGCATCAATTTTATTAAAAACCATTATTATAGGTTTATTATTGCTTTTGATGTCTGCCAATGTCTGGTTTACAGATTCAATATGATCTTCAAATTCAGGATGAGAAATATCAACAACGTGCAATAATAAATCGGCTTCCCGGACTTCATCGAGCGTACTTTTAAACGAATCTACCAATTGAGTTGGCAATTTTCTAATGAATCCTACCGTGTCAGAAAGTAAAAATGGTAAGTTTTTTATCACCACTTTTCTAACAGTTGTATCCAAGGTTGCAAACAATTTATTTTCTACAAATACATCACTTTTCCCAACAGCATTCATCAAAGTTGACTTTCCAACATTGGTATAGCCAACTAAAGCTACACGAACCATTGCGCCCCGATTTCCTCGTTGCACGCCCATTTGTTTGTCAATAGTTTTGATTTTTTCTTTTAATAAAGCAATTCTATCTCGCACTATACGTCTGTCGGTTTCAATTTCTGTTTCTCCAGGACCACGCATTCCGATTCCTCCTTTTTGACGTTCCAAATGCGTCCACATTCCTGATAATCTTGGAAGTAAATATTGACATTGTGCCAGTTCTACTTGCGTTCTTGCATAAGAAGTTTCCGCTCTTTGGGCAAATATGTCTAAGATGAGATGCGTTCTATCGAGAATTTTACAATCTATAATTTTTGAGATGTTTTTTTGTTGCGATGGCGATAATTCATCGTCAAAAATTATAGTTGAAATGCCATTTTCGATGACATACTGATTGATTTCTTCAATTTTTCCAGTTCCAACAAAAGTTTTTGGGTTGGGGCGCTCCATTTTTTGAGAAAATCTTTTCACTACTTCTCCGCCAGCAGTAAAGGTCAAAAATTCCAACTCGTCAAGGTATTCCTTGAGCTTTTCTTCGTCTTGTTTTTGGGTTACAATACCAACAATTACGGTTTTTTCTATCTTTTTAGTATCTTTTTCTAGCATAATCAAATATCTTATGCAAAGCTACTTTATTTGACTCATAATTTAAGAAATTCGGGAAAAAAATCTAATGAAATTAACCTAATATTAGTTAAAAATCAGATTAAATGCATTTTTTTATTTTTTTTTGCTAAATTTGAAAGCTAAATTGAGCAATATAATCCCTAAATAACTTTAAATTTTCATTTTATGAAAAAAATTACAGTATTATTATTATCATTTATTACCCTTTCTGGGTTTTCGCAAACACTTCAAGAAGGATTTGAAGGCACAACTTTTCCGCCTACAACTCCTGCGCCAGGATGGGTAGTTTTTCAAAATGCATTTGGAACTCGTCAATGGGGATCTTCTGTTGTAGCTCATGCAGGTTTGGGAGCCGCTCAAATGAATAGCCGCCAAAACATTGCTATTAATAACACATCCAAAGATTACTTGGTTACTCCATTGGTTACAATTCCAGCAAACGGGCAATTGCGCTTTTGGGCTAGAACAGAGAATAATGGAAACCAAGGTACGCTTTACCAGGTTAGAGTTGCTAGTGGAGCAAATGTTGCTAATCAAACAGATGAGGCTGCATTTAATGTTGCACCAGCTAATTTAATTCAACAATGGACAGAAGATGAAATTAGTACTACTTATAATGTTTATGAAGAGAAAGTAGTAAATTTTCCAGCGGCTCTTATCGGAACAGCTGTTTATATTGCTTTTGTAAATGAATATACCCAAACTACAACTACTATTTCGGGAGATACTTGGTATTTAGACGATGTTTTATTGGTTTCAAGATGTTTGGATCCAACTGTATTAACTGCTAATCCTATATTATCAACAAGTGCAACTTTGGGTTGGACTAATCCTAATGGACCAACTTATGGTAATCCATGTGCTCAATGGGAAATTGAAATTATTCCATCAACACAACTTACACCTTCAGGAAGCGGAATTATAGTGAACACTAATTCATATAATGCAACAACTTTAACAGCTGCGCCTTTTACACCGTTGGCACCTTTAACTTCATATAAATATTACGTAAGATCTATTTGTACTTTTTCAAGTAGTTTATGGGCAGGGCCTTTTCCTTTTACCACAACAGTTGCTCCTTTAGGCTGTAATGGAAATTTTGTTGACTCAGGCGGAACAACAGCTAATTATCAAAGTAATGAAAATTTAACAACTACAATATCACCTTTAAATCCAGGTGATCTAGTTACAGTTACTTTTACCGCATTTGATACAGAAGTTAATGGCTCTGGAATTGGATATGATGGACTTTATGTTTATGATGGTCTTACCACAGCATCTCCACAAATTTCGAGTGGAAATCCCGTAGGAGTTGGAGCTTTAACTACATTAGCAGGGGCTTATTGGGGAACAACAATTCCAGGCCCATTTACTGCAACAAGTCCAAATGGCTCATTAACATTTAATTTTAAAAGTGATACATCTGTAACAAAAACGGGGTGGGTGGCAAACGTAACCTGCGCCCCAAGACCTTCATGTACTAAACCAACTTTATTGGTAACATCCTCAATCACTTCTTCAACGGTTAATTTAGGATGGACTCAAAATGCAAACCCAGATTTGACAGTTCCTAATAATTGGGAATACTTGGTTTTACCTTGCGGATCTACAACTCCTTTAGCCACTACTTCTGGAGTAACTACTACTTTTAACCCTTTTGTAATAACTGGTCTTTCACCAGGAACATGTTACGATATATACGTTCGAGCAATTTGTTCAAGCACAGATTCAAGTTCTTGGTCTATACCTAAATCAGTCACAACTAAATTATGTGATAATGGATGTAACTATACTTTTAAAGTAAGTGATTCATTTGGAGATGGTTGGAATGGAAATACAATTAGCATTATACAAAATGGAGTAACTATTACAACCTTAACAGGTCCGACAGCTGCACAAGGAACGACACCTCAAAATATAGTGGTTTCATTGTGTCCTGGTCCTTATCAAGTTTATTGGAATGCCGGAGGGTCATTTGCAACAGAAGTAGGATTGGTAATTACTAGTTTTTTAGGAGATGTTGTATATTCTCACACTTCAGGAACTGGTCTTCAAGATAGTTTAATATTTTCTGATGTCACTTTATGTGCTCCACCAACATGTGCCAAGCCAAAAACGTTAACCGTTACATCAATTACCCAAACCTCGGCATTGGTAGGATGGACACAACCAGCTAATCCAGATACTAGCGTTGCTTCAGCATGGGAGATTATTGCCTTACCTTGTAATGCTGCTATGCCCACTCCAACAACAACCGGTTGGATTCCAACAACATCTAATCCTTTTTATTTAACTGGACTTAACCCAGGAACCTGTTATAATTTTTATGTTAGAGCAATTTGTTCTGCTACTGATAGCAGTTTATTATCTGTACCAAAAAGCTTTAATACTTTAATTGTAAACGACGAATGTGTTGGTGCAATAGAAATACCAATTAATCAAAACACCAATTGTTTACAAACAGTTTTGGGTAATTTAGCGTTTGCAACAGCATCAAATCAAGCTAATTCTTGTGGTGGCGCAATAGATGATGATGATATTTGGTTTAAATTTACAGCAACATCAACAAGTCATTATATCACAATTTTAGGAGCCAATTATACTAGCGCGCCAACTAATATAAATTATGTGCTATATACGGGAACTTGTGGATTGTTAACACAATTTGGAGGATGTGTTACAGCGAATAATAATATAGCAACAGGATTAACAATTGGTCAAACCTATTATATTAGAGCTTATTCAACTGGTACAACTGCTGTTACAACAACTTTTGAACTTTGTATAGGAACCAATGTTGGAAGCTGTCCTACTGCATTGCCGTTGTGTGCAATTCAACCAATTATTATTCCTAATAATGTTGGAGTTCCATCAAGTCCAAACCCAATAAATCCGTTTTCAACTACTAGCACAACTGTAGGTTGTTTAGGTACTGCGCCTTCGCCAACTTTTTACTATTTACAGATTCCAACTAACGGAAATTACACTTTTCTTTTAGAACAAAATACAAATGATACTTTTTCAGGAACAGGACTTGATGTTGATTTTGTAGCTTGGGGACCTTATGATTCAAATGCATTAGCTTGTTCGGGAATTTCAACTACAAATGCTCCAGGTACTGGAAATAGTTGTAGTTATTCTGCTGCTTTCACTGAAACATATACTGTAAATAATGCGAGAGCTGGTCAAATATATGTTATAATGATTACCAATTTCAGCGGAAGAAAAGGATTTGTAAGAATCACACAGACTACTGGACCAATTCCTTCCGTTTGTTGTCCTTTTGGTAACTTTACTTATTTAAGTACATTATATTGTCAAAATGGAGCAAACCCAAGTCCCATTTTCGTAAGTAATGCAACTGCAGGGACTTTTAGTGCTTTACCAGTTGGGTTATCAATAAACCCTAACACTGGATTAATTAACCTTGCAGACAGTACTCCTGGCACTTATATTATTCACAATGCAGTATCAGCCAATGGTTTATGCCCTTCAGATGATGATTCTTGGACTATAACTATAACTGCTCCTCCTGCTAATACTGGAATAGCATATAGCTCTTCAACATTTTGCAAATCGGATTCAACATTGCAAACAGTTACACAAACGGGAACTACTGGCGGAACCTATACTGTTGTTCCTGCAACTGGTTTAAATTTGAACACTGCAACTGGTGCATTTACGCCAAGTACAAGTACTATTGGTTCGTATGTTATAAGTTATAATTTACCCCCTTCTGGCGGATGTCCAGGAGCAACAACTTCAGCTAATATTACAATTGAAGCTGTGCCAATTGCAACATTTAACTACAACTCAACTGCATATTGTCAGACGGGGTCTAATCCTGTGATAACATATACAGGCGGAGGAGTTGCAGGAACTTTTAGTTCAACACCTGCTGGACTTTCTTTAGACACAAATACAGGAGCTATTAATTTAGCAACAAGTTCTTTAGGAAATTATACAATTACAAATACAATAACTGCTATTGGCACATGTGGAATAATTTCAGCTGCATTTAATATTGCCGTGACTAGTTCGCCATTGGCATCCTTTAGTTATTCTAGTTTAACGTTCTGTAAAAATGGAACAAACCCGACTCCTTCACTTCTACCTGGAGCTTCAGCAGGAGCATTTACTTCTACAACAGGATTAGATATTAACGCCACTACAGGAGAAATAAATTTATCTGCAAGCACTGCAGGTTTATATACAGTAACGAATACTATAATAGCAGCAAATGGATGTTCTTCTGACACAAAAACTACACAAGTTGAAATACTAGCTAACCCAGTAATTGTTCAGCCATTACCAGTTTCTGTTTGTAATAGTTATTTATTACCAGCATTGACTGTAGGCAATTATTATTCACAATCAGGCGGACTTGGTGCACCCTTGGATATTACTATTCCAATAACTGTTTCTCAAACAGTTTATGTATATGCGCAAAATGCAAACTGTTCTAGTGAAAAATCTTTTATAGTTACAATTAATACTGCGCCTTTACCAACTTTAAATGTAACTCAGCCAACATGTACTGTTCAAACAGGAACAATTGTAGTAACATCTCCTGTTTCTGTAGGTGGTGGAATTATTCCTAATAATTTATTTATTTCTGAGGTAACAGATGAGTCTTCGGGTTCATTAACTTATGTTGAAATATTCAATGGAACTGGCGCTTCAGTAGATTTAAGTAATTATAAATTAAAATTTTATAATAATGGTGGAACAACAACTTCTTGCAACAACCAATTAACTGGTATTTTAAATAATAACAGTACATTTGTTGTATCTGTAGGAAGCTCTCCTTCAACAGTGATAACTGGAGTTACTCCAAATATTTCATTTGCAGGTTGTGGTGGAGTTAATACTAATGACAACATCAGACTTACAACAAATTCAGGAACTGAAATTGATTTGTGGGGAGATACAACTGGAGTAGATTTTACACCAACGAATCAACCAGGTTATACGTATAGAAGAAATACAACTGCAGTAGTTCCTAGTTTAACTTGGAACCCAGCAGATTGGACAACACTCGATCCTCAAGATTATAGCAATATTGGTAGTTATACTTTCTCTTCATCAAATTATGAATATAGTTTAGATGGTGGTACGTATCAAACATCTGTAACTTTTAATTTAGTTGCTGCAGGAGTTCATACAATTACAGTTCACGATTTAGCTACTGGGTGTTATTCATTGCCATTTTCAGTAACATTAAATGCGGTTCCTTTAGTGCCTTCTGTTACATCATTTAGTTATCCTACGACTCCAATATGTAAAAATGATACCGTAAATCCAATTCCGACACCTGTATCAGGTTTTACAACTGGCGGAACTTATTCTTGTTTAAGTCTAGGTGCTTCTTTAAATAGCGCTTCAGGAGTTATTAATTTGGCTAATGCACCATCAGGAACACACATTGTTACCTATACAGTTGTAACTAATACAACAACTTGTGTGCAAGGAGGAAGTTCTCAATTTACAATTGTAATTAATCCAATTGTAACTCCAATAACAACAATTAATTATGCAAGTCCTGTTTGTATTAATGCTACAACAAATCCTACGCAAACAATAACTGGAATTACATCTGGTGGAACTTATTCTTGCATCACTTTGGGTACATCACTTAATAGCACTTCGGGAATAATAGATTTATCTAATATAAATGCTATAGCTGGATCACATACAATTATTTATTCAGTAAACGCAAATCCAGCAACTTGTCAAGTGGCAAATAGTTCAAATGCTATTATAGTTATCAATCCAATTGTTACGCCTATAACTGTATTTGATTATGCTACACCGATATGTGCTATAGGATCTATGTCAATGCCAAGACCAGCAATAGGATTTACATCTGGAGGAAGTTATTCTTCAACTTCTGGATTATCAATTAGTTCTTCAACTGGGGAAATCATTTCAACTAATAGTACTCCAGGGAATTATATTGTTACCTATTCTGTAAGTGCTGTACCAGCAACGTGCCAAGTTTCTGGTACTAGAACAACAAATGTTGTGATTTCAAATCCAGTAGGTGTTACAATTACTGGGGAATGCTTGGGTTCAAATTATTCTCTTAAAGCAAATGCCGTTGGAAGTTCATTTGATCCTACTAATGTTACTTATTCTTGGACAGATTCAAGTGGGTTAGCAATTGGAACTACTCAAACTATTACAGTAACAAATCCTGAGAATTATTCGGTTTCTGTTTTATCAAATGGATGTACAGGAACAGCTAATTTAAATGTTATTAATACTACATGTACCGTACAAAAAGGTATTTCTCCTAATGGAGATGGCGATAATGAATCATTTATTTTGTCGGATGTTAATGAATTAAGCATCTTTAATAGATATGGGACTAAAGTATATAGCCACGGAGCAAATTATACCAATGAATGGCATGGACAATCCAATGGCGGTAGCGAATTACCAGACGGTACTTATTATTATGTAATAAAACGTGGGTCTGGAGAATCAGTAACTGGTTGGATTTACATTAATCGATAATTTATATTTTTACGGTGCTATTTGTATCTGAATAGCACCTTAAAATCCCAAAACAAAAACTTATGAAAAAAATACTATTACCAGCACTTCTAATATTGCTATCCTTTTTAGAAGTCAACGCACAACAAGCCCCTCATTATACTCAGTATATGTATAATATGAATGTTATAAATCCAGCTTATGCGGGTTCAAAAGAGAATTTATCTTTTGGATTACTTTACAGAAAACAATGGATTGAAATTCAAGACGCTCCTACAACTTTTTCACTTTCAGGTTCAGCCCCTGTAGGTAAAAATGTAGGTTTAGGATTATCGGTAATTTCAGATAAAATTGGTCCAGTTGAAGAAAACAACATCTACGGTGATTTCTCTTATACCTTAAACTTAGGTGGTGAACATCGTTTGGCACTGGGATTAAAAGCAGGGGTTACTTTGCAAAAAATAGGGTTGAAAAGCATCATCCAACCAACTCTTCCAAGCCCAAATGACGGGGCTTTTCATGAAGACACAAATAATTCAAAATTTAATATAGGAACAGGATTATTTTATTATACCAATAAATACTATGTTGCATTTTCGATTCCTAATATGCTAAAATCTGCACATTTAGATTATAACGGTATAAAATATGGGACAGAAGTTCAGCATTATTTTTTAACTGGAGGTTATGTATTTGATTTGAATCCAAATTTAAAATTCAAACCATTTGCAATGGTTAAATCAGCATTTGGAGCTCCCGTATCGGTTGATGTTTCTAGCAATTTCCTATATGCAGAAAAATTTGAAATGGGTGCAACATACAGATTACAAGACTCTTTCGGATTAATGGTAAATTATGCAGTATCTCCTTCGTTAAGAGTTGGATATGCTTACGACCATATTATTTCAGATCTTAATGTAACAACACCCTCTTCACATGAAATTATTTTGTTGTTTGATGTGAGTTTTTCTAAAAAAGTATCACAATCACCAAGATTTTTCTAACCTAAAGCTATCGTAAAAATGAAAAAAATATATATAATTTTAAGTTTTGTTTTGGTGAGTTCTATAATTACCGCACAAAACAAAGACACTCAAATCGCTGATAAATTTTTCAAAAAACTTGAGTTTGTTTCGGCTTCAGAAGCCTATCTAAAATTGGTGGATTTAAAAAAAGCCGATGCTTATGTGTACCATCAATTGGCAGATTGCTATTATAATATTTATAATACCGCAGAAGCTGCAAAATGGTACGGAAAAGTATTGGAAGAAAAACAAGATTCGGAACTTTATTATCGTTATGCTCAAATGCTTAAAGCAAATGGCAATTATGAGGAATCAAACAAACAAATGCAAAAATTTGCTACTTTGCAACCAAATGATCAACGGGCAAAAGCCTTTAACGAAAATCCTAATTACATTCCAAGATTATTAGATCAAGCAAAATCATTTGATTTAAAACCTTTGGACATGAATTCTGATAAGTCAGATTTTGGAGCTGTTTTACATGATAATACCGTTTATTTTACATCTGCAAGAAATCCAAAAAACAAAAATTATGGATGGACAAAGGAACCTTTCCTAGATATTTATAAAGCAGATTATAATGAAGATGGAACAATAACTAATAGCGCTCCAGTTAAAGAATTAAATTCTAAATTCCACGATGGATCTGTTACGATTAGTCATGATGGCATGACAATGTATTTTACAAGTGATAGTTTTAGAGAAAACTCTTTTGAAAAAGATAAAGCTAATAAGTTAAAATTAGGTAGAAATAATCTTTTTAAGGCAACTTATGAAAATGGTAAATGGACAAATATTACTTCGTTACCAATTAACACAAAAGAATATTCGACTGGAAATCCAAGTTTATCAAAAGACGGCAAAACGCTATATTTTTCATCTAATATGCCAGGAAGTATTGGCGGCGTAGATATTTGGAAAGTTGCAATCGATGAAAATGGTAACTATGGAACACCCGAAAATCTGGGTAAAAATGTAAATACAGAAGGTAATGAAAGCTTCCCTTTTATTACGGATGACAGTGTGCTTTATTTCTCTTCTGACGCAAGACAAGGACTAGGCGGAATGGATGTTTATAAAATTGATTTAAAAGGCACTGGAGAAGCAAAAAACGTTGGTAAACCTGTAAATAGTGATAAAGATGATTTTGCTTTAACATTTAATGAAAGTAAAAATGTAGGATTTGTTACTAGTAATAGAAATGGAAATGACGACATTTTTGGAGTAACACCAGTTTGTAGTTACGATGTTAATTCCATT